>NZ_JAWCTQ010000080.1:0-10567 GCF_032423885.1 Streptomyces tamarix
CGGGGGGGGGGGCCCCCCCCCGCCGCCGTACGCCCGCCGCCGTCCGCCCGGCCGCCGGTTCGGAGCCGCCGCACGGCGACGACGTCCTACGCGGTCCGCGGCGTCGGCTCCCCGTCGAAGCGGGCGTTCGGCAGGGGGATCCGGTCGCTCCGGGCGGCGGCCGTCGCCGGGACACGGAAGCGCGGGCCGGCGATCCGGGCGACGGGCGTGCCCCGCGTGCCCGCGTCGTCGAGGCGGACCGCGTCCATCCAGTCGAGGTCCCGCTGGAGGAGGTACGGGTCCCTGCCGAGCGGCAGCAGGCCGTCACCGCGCGGGACGCGTCGGCCGCCCCGGGGACGCGGCGTCCCCGGGGCGGCCGACGCCCGGTCGGGAGGGGTCAGAGCGCCACGCCCATCAGGGCGTCGACGGTGCGGGAGACGAGGCCGGGCGCGCCCTCGTCCGTACCGCCCCCGGCGCGCTGGAGCTCGACCCAGCGGTCGACGGCGGCGAGCGCCGCCGGCGTGTCGAGGTCGTCGGCGAGCGCCTCGCGGACCTCCTCGACCAGTTGGTCCGCACGGGGCCCGTCGGGGCGGGACACGGCGGCGCGCCAGCGGCCGAGCCGCTCGACGGCGTCGCTGAGGACCTGGTCGGTCCACTCCCAGTCGGCCCGGTAGTGGTGGGCGAGCAGGGCGAGGCGGATCGCGGCCGGGTCGACGCCCTGGCGGCGCAGCGCGGAGACGAAGACCAGGTTGCCCTTGGACTTCGACATCTTCTCGCCGTGCAGGGCGACCATCCCGGCGTGCACGTACGCCTTGGCGAAGGGAAACTCGCCGGTCAGCGCGTGGGCGTGGGAGGCGCCCATCTCGTGGTGCGGGAAGATCAGGTCCGAGCCGCCGCCCTGGACGTCGAAGCCCATGCCCAGGTGGTCGAGGGCGATGGCGACGCACTCGATGTGCCAGCCGGGGCGGCCGGGGCCGAGGGAACCGCCGTCCCAACTGGGCTCGCCGTCGCGGGCGGCCAGCCACAGCAGCGGGTCGAGCGGGTTCTTCTTGCCGGGGCGGTCGGGGTCGCCGCCGCGCTCGGCGGACAGGGCCCGCATGACGTCGGCGTCGTAGTGGGAGACCTCGCCGAAGTGGCGGTCGGACTCGACGGAGAAGTAGACGTCGCCGTCCAGCTCGTAGGCGGCGCCCAGGTCGCGCAGCCGTTCGATGAGCGGGACGATGCCGGGTATCGCCTCGACGGCGCCGATGTAGTGGCGCGGCGGCAGCATCCGCAGGGCCGTCATGTCCTCGCGGAACAGGGACGTCTCGCGCTCGGCGAGCCCGGTCCAGTCGATGCCGTCGCGGGCGGCCCGCTCCAGGAGGGGGTCGTCGACGTCGGTCACGTTCTGCACGTAGTGGACCTGCCGCTTGGTGTCGAGCCACACGCGCTGAACGAGGTCGAACGCGTTGTAGGTCGCCGCGTGACCCATGTGGGTCGCGTCGTACGGCGTGATGCCGCAGACGTAGATACGGGCGACGGGGCCGGGGTCGAGGGTCACTCGTCCACCGGTCGCGGTGTCGTGGATCCGGAGGTCGCGGCCCTTGCCGGGCAGGGCGGGGACCTCAGAAGCGGGCCAGGCATGCATGCTTCGAGCCTAACCGGACGGGTGTTCCGGATACGAACCGGATACAAGATCATGACCGGTTGCGCGCTCTTGCGCCCGGCCCCGCGATGTGCTGCGGGGCCCCCACCGGGTCAGACCGGCGGCCAGGGGATGGGCGGCCACGCGCCGGACGGTTCGGGGTGGCGGGAAGTGGTGCGCAGGGTCACGACGCGGGCCCGCAGGGCGTCCAGCTCGGCCGGGGTGATCAGCTGCTCCAGACGGGTGGCGAGCGGGGCGCCGGGCGCCAGCTCCGCGTCGAGGCGGGCCAGGACGTCCAGCGCCTCCCCGGGCAGGGGCTCCCCCGCCCACCCCCAGAACAGCGTCCGCAGCTTGTCGTCGGCGTGGAAGGTGACGCCGTGGTCGATGGCGTGGAGCCGGCCGTCGGCGGCCGGGAGCAGGTGGCCGCCCTTGCGGTCCCCGTTGTTGATCACCGCGTCGAGCACGGCGAGCCGCCGCAGCCGCGGGTCGTCGGCGTGGACGAGCAGCGCCGTGCGGCCCCCGCCCACGTCGGCGCGGCCCACCGGCCGCCACCCGTCGCCGGGCTCGTCGCCGTCCACGAGGGAGAGCAGCGGCGGCGCCGACGGGTCGGCGTCGATCCACTGCTGGACCATGCCCGGCCCGTACGGCCCCTCGCGCAGGACGGTCGGCGGGACGAGGCCCCAGCCCGTCGTGTCGGAGACGGCGTACGCGGCGGCCTCCCGCTGCGCGAGCGTCCCGTCCGGGAAGTCCCACAGGGGCCGCTCGCCCGCGACGGGCTTGTACACGCAGTCGGTCTCGGCGCCCCCGTGCGAGACGGAGCAGAGCAGCACCGCGTTGGACGCCTCGCGGATCTGGCCGCGTACGGTCAGCTCGCCCTCGGCGAGCAGTTCCAGGACGTCGGCGGTGGCCGTCAGGCCCCGCGGCGGTATCCGTTCTGGCGCGGACATACGTGTCCTTCCGGGTCGAGCGGCAGACTGCACAGGGGGCAGGGCGGGCGGCCGGCGTTGACGACGTCGAGGGCGCGCTTGGCGAAGGCCCGCGCCTGGGCGCCGGTGAGCCGGACGCGGAGCATGGGGGGGCCGTTCTCCTCGTCCTGCAGGAGGCGCTCCTCCGCCTCGGCGAGGTCCTCCTCGGAGTCCGCGTCGAGCTCCACGAGCGCCTGCGCCTCGACGACGAGCCGCTGCTCCTCGCCGTCCCAGGCGAGCGCCATGGTGCCGACGCGGAACTCCTCCTCGACGGGGGTGTCGAGCGGCGCGGTGTCGGTCACGTCGGCGGGGGCGACGGCCGGGACGGGGGCGTTGCCCCCGGTGCGGCGCACGACCTCGTCGAGGAGCTCGTCCATGCGCTCGGCGAGCGCCGCGACCTGGGTCTTCTCCAGGGCGACGCTGGTGACCCGGCCTCCGGCGGACGCCTGGAGGAAGAACGTACGGCGGCCAGGCAGCCCGACCGTACCGGCCACGAAGCGCTCCGGCGGGTCATAGAGGAACACCTGACGGGACACGTTCCCTCTCCCTTGGTCTTTGTTCGTGAGTCGGACGCAACGGCCGTCTCGGCAGCGCGTCCACCCTACTGTGCGGAGCGATCACGGTGCGCCCGCGCCGCCGCCGACCTGCGCGGCCGCACCGCCGTCGCCGTCGCCGTCGCGGGGGACGAGGCCGCCGAAGTCACCCGTGTCGCCGAGGCGGATCAGGAACGGCCGGGTACGGGTGTAGCGGATCGCGGTGACCGAGCACGGGTCGACGTGGAGGCGCTGGAAGAGGTCGAGGTGGAGGCCGAGGGCGTCCGCGACGAGCGCCTTGATGATGTCGCCGTGCGAGCACATCACGTACGCGGCGTCGTCGCCGTGGCCGGCCGCCACCCGCGCGTTCCAGTCCCGTACGGCGTCGACGGCGCGGGCCTGCATGGCCCGCATGGACTCGCCGCCGGGGAAGGCGGCGGCGGACGGGTGGTGCTGGACGACGTCCATGAGCGGCTCGTCGGTGAGCTCCGCCAGCTTGCGGCCGGACCAGTCGCCGTAGTCGCACTCGTTGATCCGCTCCTCGGTGTGGAGGGCCAGACCGGGGCGGGCGTCGAGGAGGGGCGCGAGGGTCTCGCGGCAGCGCTGGAGGGGGCTGCTGACGGCCAGGGCCAGCGGGACCCCGGCGAGCCGCCCGGGCAGCGCGGCGGCCTGGGCGGCGCCGCGTTCGTCGAGGGTGACACCGGGGGTGCGGCCCGCGAGGACGCCGGCGGTGTTCGCGGTGGACCGGCCGTGCCGTACGAGGATCAACGTCGCCATGACGGCAAGGGTAGGGCCGCGGAGGAGGAGTGGGGACGGCGGCCCGGGGAAGAATACGCGCCGTGATCGTGGACTGTGCCATCTACCGGGACGGGGGCCGCCGCCAGGGCCCCTCCGACGTCAGCAGCGCCCTGGAGGAGGCGCGGGACGCCGTCGACGCGTTCCTGTGGATCGGGCTGCACGAGCCGACCGCCGAGGAGTTCGACCGGGTGTCGGCCGAGTTCGGGCTGCACCCGCTGGCCGTGGAGGACGCCCTGAAGGCGCACCAGCGGCCGAAGCTGGAGGTGTACGACGACTCGCTGTTCCTGGTCCTGAAGCCGGTGATGTACGAGCCGGAGAGCGACACGGTCTCCACGGGCGAGCTGATGGTGTTCATGGGCGACTCGTTCGTGGTGACGGTCCGGCACGGCGAGGGGTCCCCGCTGGGGGAGGTGCGGCGGCGGCTGGAGGCGGAGCCGGACATGCTGCGGCAGGGCCCGACGTCGGTGCTGCACGCGGTGAGCGACGCCGTGGTCGACCACTACCTGGAGGTCGCCGCCGAGCTCCAGTTGGACCTGGAGGAGCTGGAGGCGGAGGTCTTCCAGCCGGCGGGGAGCGACGCGAAGAACACGGCGTCGCGGATCTACCAGTTCAAGCGGCAGGTGCTGGAGTTCCGGCGCGCGACGGGCCCGCTGGGCGGGCCGATGGAGCGGCTGGCGGGGGCGGGCGTGCCGTACGTGCACGAGGCCGCGCGGCCGTTCTTCCGGGACGTCGGCGACCACCTGACCCGGGCCGGGGAGCAGGTGGAGGGGCTGGACCGGCTCCTGTCGGACATCCTGTCCGCGCACCTGGCGCAGATGGGCGTGCGGCAGAACGACGACATGCGGAAGATCTCCGCCTGGGCGGCGATGGCGGCGGTGCCGACGATGGTCGCGGGCGTGTACGGGATGAACTTCACGCACATGCCGGAGCTGGGGTGGGTGTGGGGGTACCCGGCGGTGCTGGGGCTGATGGCGGTCGCGGTGGCCGGCCTGTACCGGCTGTTCAAACGGCGCGGCTGGCTGTGACGCGCCCGCCCGCGGCGGCCGGGCGCCGCGTCACAGGACGGACGCGGCCTCGGCGGGGCCGCCGAGGGCGTCGCGGAGCTCGGGCGGGGAGAGGGTGACCATGCGCCGCCAGCCACCGGCCCGCTCGTACGCGTACGCGGCGCGGATGCCCGCCGCCAGGACGGCCGACTTGGCGCGCGGCCACTTCAGGACGCGGCCCATGTGGTCCATGACGGCGAGGCTCACGTCGCGGTGGACGGCGATCTCCGTGAGGGCGCACTCGCGCAGGGTGCGCTGGATGGTGCGGCCGTGCCCGGCGCGGGCCAGGCGCAGCAGTTCCTCGTGGCAGTACGCGAGGTGGTTGTCCTCGTCGCCGCTGATCATCCGGACGGCCTTGCCGATCTCCGGGTGGTCGCCGAAGTGCCGTACGAGCATCTCCATCTGGTCGGCGGCGCGCTGCTCGGTGACGCGGCTGTGCGAGAGGTAGACGACGATGTCGTACTCGGTGAGCGGCTCGTCGCGGCGCAGCTTCTCGTGGGCGAGGCCGATGCCGGAGCGTTCGAGGAGGATCGTGTAGTCGGTCTCGGGCGGGACGGGCACCGGGGCGAGTCCGCGCTTCTTCAGCAGCCCGTTGAAGATGCGGCCGTGCTTGTCCTCGTCGGCGCCGTGCCGGGCGATCTTGGGCGCGAGGTGGCTCAGGGACGGCGGGACCAGGGCGGCGATCCGGCCGTTCTCCCAGCCGCCCTGGGTCTCGCCGCTGGCCGCGATCGAGCAGAACAGCTGGTAGGCCTCGTCGCTGTCGACGATCTCCTGGAACAGGCTGCGGGCCGAGAGCATCGCTGTCACCTCCACGTGTCGGCACGAGTCAACTGCCGCGCGGGAGGCGAGGCAACGACCGGCCGCCCGCGCTGCGCCGAACGGAGCAGCGGATGGACCCGCCCGCCGCCGTGCGTAACCGACGGCCGGGTGGCGCGTTGTGCTGCGTGACGGCCGTGGCGGGGATGACCCCGAGCCCCCACCACGGCCGCAGGCTTGCCCGGGGGCCGCGGGGCCGCCCGGGCGCGGTCAGTCGGCGAGGCCGGCGTGCTCCAGCGCCCGGGTGCCGGCGCGCAGGGCGGCGATCCGCTCGTCGAGGGTGAAACCGGCGGGGGACACGGTGAGGGTGGTGACGCCGGCCTCCGCGTACGCCCGCATCCGGTCCGCGATCCGCTCGACGGGGCCGAGCAGCGTCGTGTCGTCGATCAACTGGTGCGGTACGGCCGCGGCGGCGCCGTCCTTGTCGCCGGAGAGGTACCGGTCCTGGATCTCGGCGGCTTCCTTCTCGTACCCCATGCGCCGGGCCAGCCGGTTGTAGAAGTTCTGCCCGCGGCTGCCCATTCCGCCGACGTACAGGGCGGTGTAGGGGCGGAACGTGTCGGCGAGGGCGCCGACGTCGTCGCCGACGGCGAGCGGGACGGTGGGGCAGACGTCGAAGCCGTCCATGGTGAGCCCGGCCTTCTCGCGCCCGGCGCGGATGTGCCGCAGCGCCGTCTCCTCCAGGTGGGCGGCCGACGGGAAGATCAGCAGCGCGCCGTCGGCGATCTCACCGGTCTGTTCGAGGTTCTTGGGCCCGATGGCGGCGATGTACAGCGGGATGTGCTCGCGCTGCGGGTGGACGGTCAGCTTGATCGGCTTGCCGGGGCCGCCGGGCAGGGGGAGCGTCCAGTGCTCGCCGTCGTACGTGAGGCGCTCGCGCGCCATGGCCTTGCGGACGATCTCGACGTACTCGCGGGTGCGGGCGAGCGGCTTGTCGAACGCGACGCCGTACCAGCCCTCGGACACCTGCGGGCCCGAGACGCCGAGGCCGAGGCGGAACCGGCCGCCGGACAGCGAGTCGAGGGTGGCGGCGGTCATGGCGGTCATGGCCGGCTGGCGCGCCGGGATCTGCATGATGGCGGAGCCGACGTCGATGCTCTCCGTCCGGGCGGCGACCCAGGCGAGGACGGTGGGCGCGTCGGAGCCGTACGCCTCGGCGGCCCAGCACACGTCGTAGCCGAGGCGGTCCGCCTCCTGGGCGACGGCGAGGTTGTCGCCGTCCATGCCCGCCCCCCAGTAGCCGAGGTTGATGCCGAGTCGCATGCCGCTCCCCTTTTACTGATCAGTAACGTGTGTGGTGTGCGGACTCTAGCGCGCGGGTGGCCGCCAGGGCAGTGGGCCTGCCGGGCGCGTTGTCCACAGGGGCTCTTGGCCCGCGCGTCCGGCCAGTAATCTCGCGGCCATGGAGCAGAGGCATCTCGGCAGCACCGGCCTGCGCGTGTCCCGGATCGGGCTGGGCACCCTCACGTGGGGGCGGGACACGGACGAGCACGAGGCGGCCGAGCAGTTGAAGGCGTTCTGGGAGGCCGGCGGGACCCTCGTCGACACGGCGGACGTGTACGGCGGTGGGGAGGCCGAGTACCTGCTGGGGCAGTTGGCGGAGCGGCTGGTGCCGCGTCGCGACCTGGTGATCGCCACGAAGGCCGGAAGCGTGCCCGACCCGGACCCGGAGCGGCGCTTCGACGGTTCGCGCGGCCACCTGCTGGCCGCGCTGGACGCATCGCTGGCGCGGCTCGGCACGGACTACGTCGACCTGTGGCAGGTGCACGCCTACGATCCGTGGACCCCGCTGGAAGAGACGCTCCAGGCCCTCGACATAGCGGTGGCCAGCGGCCGGGCCCGGTACGTGGGCGTGGCCAACTTCTGCGGCTGGCAGTTGGCGAAGGCGGCGACGTGGCAGCTGTCCGCGCCGGGCACGCGGACGCGGCTGGCCGGCACGCAGATGGAGTACTCGCTGCTCCAGCGCGGCGTGGAGCGCGAGGTGCTGCCCGCCGCGCGGGACCTGGGCGTGGGCCTGCTGCCGTCGTCGCCGCTGGGCCGGGGCGTGCTGACCGGCAAGTACCGCGACGGCGTCCCGGCCGGTTCGCGGGGCGCGTCGGAGCACATGGCGCCGTTCGTGGAGCCGTACCTGGACGAGTCGGCGCGGCGCGTCGTGGACGCCGTGACGACGGCGGCGGACGGCCTGGCGGTCACGCCGCTCCAGGTCGCGCTGGCCTGGGTGCGGGACCGGCCGGGCGTGACGGCCCCGGTGGTGGGCGCGCGGACGGCGCGGCAGCTCACGGCGGCGCTGTCAGTGGAGAGCCTTAGTCTTCCTGACGAGATCCGGCGGGCGCTGGACGACGTGTCGGCGCCCGTGCACCGCTACCCCGACCAGGACTGGAGCACGCTGTGACCGCGCACCCCCGGGGGGAGAACCCCGACTCCCCGGCCGCCGAGACCGCCCCCGACGCGTCCGCCCTGCCGGAGCGGGCGGCCGTGGACGCCGTGCCCGCCGACGACGCGGAGGCGGCGGGGTCGGGCACCGGCGCGCCGACGGCGGAAGCGGACGTAGACGTGGACGCGGACGGGACGGAGGTCTCCGAGGCGGAGGGCCCTGAGGCGGAAGGCTCTGAGGCGGAGAGTTCCGGGGCGGAGGATGCCGGGACGGAGGGCTCCGGGGCGGAGGGCTCCGGGGCGGAGGTGTCCGAGGCGGAGGCCGAGCTGGCGGCCCAGCGGGAGCTGCGGGAGCGGATCGAGCGGCGCAAGGCCGAGCGCGGCGGGCCGGTCGCGAGCGGCGCCAAGCTGAGCGGGCGGGCCGCCGACCTGCTGGCGGCGGTACGGGCCGTGGAGAGCGGCGAGAAGCCGGCCGTCGTGTTCGAGGACTCCCCCGCTCCGGTGGCGCCGCCGCGGGCGGCGGCTCCCCCGCCGGTCGCGCCGCCGCGGACCGGGCCGCCCGCGCCGGCGGGGCCGCGCGTGGCGGCTCCGGAGGCGGTGGCGGCCGTGCGGGCCGTGCTGGCCGCGGGCGGCGCGCCGGAGGGGCTGGCGGTGCGGGTCGCGGGTGTGCTCGGGGACGCCGCCGGTGAGCTGCTGCGCGAGGACCCGTGGCGGCTCCTGGCCGTGCCGGGCGTGCTGCCGGAGCAGGCGGACGGCTTCGCGCGGGCCCTCCTCGGCGCGGAGTGCGGGCCCGGGGACGCGCGGCGGACGGACGCCCTCGTGGGCTGGCTGCTGGAGCGCGCCGCGCTGCGGGGGCACACGGCGCTGGACGCGGCGACCGTGCGGGCGGCGCTCGCCGAGCGGTCCGTGCCGGACCCGGACGAGGCCGTCCGGCACGCCGTCGCGGAGGGTGCCGTACTGGTCTTCCAGGACGAGGAGGAGGCGGACGCGGAGGAGGCGGAGGAGGCCGCCGAGGCGGGGACCGGGAAGTCCCCGGTGCTGCTGGGGCTGGACCGGTACGCCCTCGCCGAAGAGAGCCTCGCGGACGGCCTGGCCCGGCTGGCCCGCTCCGGCCCCGACCCGCGCTGGGCGAAGGCCGCCCCGCCGGAGCTGGCCCGGGCGGTCGCCGCGCAGGGCCTGGTGGTGCACACGGGCGGTGAGGCGGCGCGCGCCGAGCCGGTCGCGCTGGCGGAGGCGGCACGCGGCCTCGGGCTGCGCGCGGCCGTCGCGGTGCACAGCGAGAACGGCCGCCTCGGGCTCGGCCCCGGGGCGGGGGCCGTCACGGTGGCGGCGCTGCTGTCGGGCGCGGCCGGCCCGGGCCGGGACGAGGACGGGGCGTTCGCCCTCGACCTGCTGGTGGTGCTGGACGCCCCGCAGTTGGACGTGGAAGCGGCGGCGATGCTGGTGGAGTCCGTACCGGACGGCTGCCGGCTGGTGCTGAGCGGGGATCCGCACGTGCTGCCGTCGGCGGGTGCGGGCCGGGTCTTCGGGGACCTGCTGGCGGCGCGGGTGTGCCCGCAGGTCGCGTCCCGCACACCGGATCCGGGGCCGATCGGGGAGCTGGTGTCCGGGGTCGGCGCGGGTGAGCTGCTCCAGGTGGACGCGCCGGGTCGGGAGGTCGTGATCGTTCCGGTGCGGGACGCGGGCGAGGCCGTGCACCGGACCGTGCAACTGGTCGCGGACTCCGTGCCGAGGGCACTGGGCGTGCCCGTGGAGCAGACGCAGGTGATCACGGTGGGCCATGGCGGCTCGGCGGGGACGCGGGCGCTGAACGCGGCGCTGAAGCAGCGGCTCAACCCGGGCCCCGGCCGTTTCGGCGGCTTCGACCCGGGCGACCGGGTGGCGTACGCGGAGGCACCGGGCCGCACCCTGCAGGGCAGGGTCGTGTCGGCGGACGCGGAGGGGCTGCACCTCGCCTGCGAGGGACGGCCGGAGCGGGTCGTCGTGCCGAAGGACCGGGTGGAGGCCGTGGTGCGGCACGGCTGGGCGCTGACCGCGCACCAGGTGGCCGGGATGCGCTGGCCGGCGGCGGTCGTGGTGCTGCCGGGGGACGCGGCGGGCGGCCTGAGCCGGGCGTGGGTGTACACGGCGTTCGGCCGGGGCGAGCGGCACCTGTCGGTCGTCCACGGCGTGGACCAGGCGCTGGCGCGGGCCGTCACCGGGACGCCCGGGCCGGGCCAGGAGCGCGTGACGCGGCTGCGGGGCCTGCTGGAGGCCGTTCCGGAGCCGCTGGAGGGGTAGCGGGGCGGTGCCCGGCGGAAACGGGGCGGTGCCCGGCAGAAGCGGGGCGGTGCCCGGCAGAAGCGGGGCGGTGCCCGGCGGAAACGGGGCGGTGCCCGGCGGAAACGGGGCGGTGCCCGGCGGAAACGGGGCGGTGCCCGGCGTGCCCGCCCGGCG
>NZ_JAWCTQ010000081.1:0-8554 GCF_032423885.1 Streptomyces tamarix
GCGGCGTGGTGGGGGGCACTCCCCCGCGTGCGGGGCCGCAGGGGGGCGACGAGCCCGGCCGGGACGGCGCTCGGTGGCCGCGGCGTCGCAGCGCGGGCGGCGACGGGGCCCGGCGGGTCCCGGGCGAACGCCGTGTGCGGCCAGGCCGTGACCGAGCGGGAGGAGCGGCCGCTCCGGGCGCTCCGACCGGCGGAAACCGGTGCGGACAGGGGCTGTGGCAGGACGCGTCGGCCGGGGAGGGGGGCGCGAGGGGTTTCCCGGCCGCGGGCGGCGCCCCGGAGGGCGCGGCGGCGCGCTTCCGGTAATTACCGGAAACTTTCCGGTACGAGGAGCTCCTCAGGACCGTCTCCTCCGCCCCGCCGCCGGTTCCGGCGACGGACCGACCGGGCCCCTCACTTCGCGGGCGGGGCCGTGCTGGACCGTACGACCAGCTCCGTGGCGAGCTCCACGCGCGCGGAGTCCAGCTCCTCCTCGCGGGCGAGCCGCAGGACCGTGCGGACGGCCGTCTTTCCCATCTCGGCGAGCGGCTGGCGCACGGTCGTCAGCGGCGGCGCCGACCAGCGGACCTCCGGAAGGTCGTCGAAACCGACGACGCTCATGTCCTCCGGTACCCGCAGGCCGCGCCGGCGCAGGGCCTCGATGGCACCGAGGGCCATCTGGTCGCTCGCCGCGAACAGCGCCGTCGGCGGGGCCTCCAGGGCGAGGAGGGCGGTGCAGCCGGTGAAGCCGGACGCGTGGTAGAAGTCGCCCTGCACGACGAGGGAGTCGTCGACGGCGATCCCCGCGCCCTCCAGGGCCGCCCGGTAGCCGTCGAGGCGCGCCCGCGAGCACAGCAGCCGGGGCGGCCCGGCGACGAAGCCGATCCGGCGGTGGCCGAGCCCCAGCAGGTGCTCGGTGGCGGCGAGGCCGCCCGCCCAGTTGGTGGCGCCCACGGTCGGGGCGTCCAGGGCCGGGGAGCCGGCCGGGTCGACGACGACCAGGGGGACGCCGAGGCGCCGCAGCTCCTCGTGGAGGACGGGCTCCAGGACGGACGTGACGAGGATGACGCCGCCCGAGGCGCGGGCCCGCAGGTTGCGCATCCACTGGCGGGCGTCACCGCTGCGGCCGTGGATCGCCGAGACGACGGTGCCCATGCCGGCCGCGTGGGCGACCTCCTCGACGCCCCGGATGATCTCGACGGCCCAGGGGCTGTCCAGGTCGTTGAAGACGAGGTCGAGGAGGGCCGCGCGGTCACCGGGCGCGGCGGGGCGGCGCCGGTAGCCGTGCTCCCTCAGCAGGTCCTCCACGCGCGCGCGGGTGGCGGGCGACACGTCCGACCTGCCGTTGACGACCCGCGACACGGTCGGCACGGAGACCCCCGCCTCCCGCGCGATGGCCGTGATGGTGACCTTTCCCCGGGCGGCCCCGGACGTCTTGCCCTCTGCCAATTCCCCCACCTCCGTTGACGGTTGCCCCGTACGCCTCTACCGTTCCGGACGCACTCTCGAAACCTTGCAGCAGTCTTCCGGAAATTCTGGGGAGACTGGAAGCCGTCATGAGAGGGACGTCCATGAAGCTCCAGAGCTTACGCAGAGCCGTGCTCGGCCTGTCGGCCGCCGCCCTGCTGGTGACCGGCGCCGCAGTGCCGGGGCACGCCGCCGAGACCGCGGACCCCGTACTGCGGGACCTCGCCGCGGCGAAGGGCATCTACTACGGGACCGCCGTGACCGCGTCCAAGCTGACCGGCACCTACGCGTCCGTGACCGCCGGGCAGTTCGACTCCATCACGCCCGGCAACGAGATGAAGTGGGGCTCGGTCGAACCGGTCCGCGGCGACTTCCGCTGGTCCGGCGCCGACGCCGTGGTGGACTTCGCCGAGGCGAACGGGCAGAAGGTGCGCGGCCACACGCTGGTGTGGCACAGCCAGCTCCCGTCGTGGGTGGAGAACGGCTCGTGGACCGCCGACGCGCTGCGCACGGTGATGACGGACCACATCGCCACCGAGGCGGGCCGCTACAAGGGCCGCATCCACCACTGGGACGTGGTCAACGAGCCGTTCAACGAGGACGGCACGCGCCGCCAGTCGGTGTTCCAGCGGGTCCTCGGGGACGGTTACATCGCCGACGCGTTCCGCGCCGCCCGCGCCGCCGACCCCACGGCGAAGCTGTACCTCAACGACTACAACGTCGAGGGGATCAACGCCAAGAGCGACGCCATGTACGCCCTGGTCCGCTCCTTGAAGGCGCAGGGCGTGCCCATCGACGGCGTCGGCCTCCAGGCGCACCTGATCGTCGGCCAGGTGCCGTCCACGCTCCAGGCGAACATCAAGCGGTTCTCCGACCTCGGCGTGGACGTGGCCATCACGGAGCTCGACATCCGGATGCAGCTCCCGGCGACCGAGGCGAAGCTGGCCCAGCAGAAGGCCGACTTCAAGGCCGTCACGCAGGCGTGCGTCGCGGTGGCCCGCTGCACGGGCGTGACCGTGTGGGGCTTCACGGACTCCGACTCGTGGATCCCCGACTTCTTCCCGGGCGAGGGTGCGGCCACCCCGTACGACGAGGGCTTCCGGCCCAAGCCCGCCTACTACGGCATCGCCGAGGCCCTCGGCTGGAGCGGCACGCCCGGGCCGGGCCCGGGCCCCGACCCGGTGAGCGGCTGCGCCGTGACGTACGCGGTGCAGAACCAGTGGAGCGGCGGCTTCACCGCCCAGGTGACCGTGCGGAACACGGGCACCGCCCCGGTGAACGGCTGGCGGGTCGGCTGGACGTGGCCGGCCGGACAGAGCGTCACCCAGGCGTGGAACGCCTCCGTCAGCCAGTCGGGGACGTCGGTGACGGCCGCGAACCTGCCGTACAACGCGGTCGTCGCGGCCGGCGGATCGGTGACGTTCGGCTTCAACGGCGCCTGGTCCGGTGCCAACACGCCGCCGGCCGCCTTCACCCTGAACGGGGCGGCGTGCACCGTCTCGGCACCCGCCGCCGGGTGACCGACCGCGCGCCCCGGCGTACGGCCGGTCCGGCCGGAGGAGACCGCTCCCCCCGCCGGACCGGCCGTTCCGGGCCCGGACCCCAAGGGTCGGGCCGGTTCGCGAACCGGTTCGCGGGCCGTGGCCCGCGGTTCACGGACCGCGCGTCGGGGCGTGGGTCAGGACGCGGTCCGGTGGCCGAGCAGCCCCTGCGCCTCCAGTTCCTCCGCGACCAGCCGGGCGTACTCGGTGGCGCCCCGCACGGAGGTGTGGGTGTTGTCGCGCTTCTCGTCCGTCAGGTAGAGGGCCTTCGACGCCTCGGGGCCGAGCTCCTCGACCCGCGCCTTGGTGAGCGCGGTCAGGTCGACGAGCGGGGTGCCGAGCCGGGCGGCGAGGGCGCGGATCTCGGCGGGGTGGTCGACGCCGAGCCCGTTGACGAGGAGGGCGGTGCCGTTGTCGAGGGTGCCGTCCCGGTTGAACCAGCGGCGGACGACGGGGGTGACGAGGACGGGGCGTCCGCCCTCGGCCCGGACGCCCTCGACGAGGGCGGTGAGGTTCGCGCGGTAGGTGGCGGCGTCGGTCTGCTTGTCGTTGTGGGCGAGCTGGACGAGCACGGGGTCGCCGGGGCGGATCCGGGCGCGGACGCGGTCGAAGAGGGCCGGGTCCGCCAGGTAGCTGACGGTGGACTCGCCGGAGTCGGCGTGGTTGGCGACGGCCGTGCCCCGGCCCAGGAACCGGGGCAGTTGCTGGCCCCAGCCGCTGTACGGGTCGCCCGGCTGGTCGCACACGGTGGAGTCGCCGATCAGCAACAGTTGCCGGGCGCGGGGGGCCGGTGTGACGCGGACCGCGGCGAGCGCCGGGGCGGCCCCGTCGGCGCCGGTGACGACGAGGTCGAGGCCGGGCGTCCCGTCGGGCCCGGTGGGTTCGCCTTCCGGGGTGCGGACGTCGACGGTGAACGTGCGGGTGGTCCGCTCCCCCGCCGCCGTCGCCGTGGCGGCGAGCACCGTGCGGCGGGTCTCGGCGGTGGCGGTGGTGGTCGCGGCGGTGTCCCCGCCGAGGGTGAGGGTCACGTCGTAGGTGCCGGGGGCCACGTCGTAGTGGCAGGTGACGGTGGTGGTGCCGGCGCAGTGGCGCAGGCCCTGCCCGTACGGGCCGTCGGCGGCGGCGGGGGCCGCGGGGAGGCCGGTCAGGGTGGTGGCGGCCGTGGCGGCGGTCGCGAGCAGGGCGAGGCGTCTCGTCCTGGCCATGGGGAGGCTCCTTCGGAGGGGTCAGGTGCGGTCGGCGACGGGAACCCCGAAGTCGGGGGTGCCGTCGGGCCTCCAGCCGAGCCTCTGGATCCGGGTGTGGCGGTTGGGGTCGTGCAGCGGGTCGCCGGTGATCTCCTTGTACTGGCGGGCGTGGTAGACGAGCACGTCGGTGCGGCCGTCCTCGGCGACGGTGAAGCAGTTGTGGCCCGGCCCGTACTGGCGGGTGGAGTCGTTGCTGGTGAAGACGGGGGTCGGGGACTTCGTCCAGGAGGCCGGGTCCATGAGGTCGCTCGTGTCGTCGGCGGTGAGCAGGCCCAGGCAGTAGTTGCTGTCGGTGGCGCTGGCGGAGTACGTCATGAAGACGCGGCCGTTGCGGCGGAGGAACGCGGCGCCCTCGTTGACCTTGAAGCCGACGCACTCCCAGTCGTACTCGGGCGTGGTGAGCCGGACCTGGGGACCGGTCAGGGTCAGCGGGTCGGCCATCCGGGACAGGAAGACGGCCGTGTTGTTGTCCATGCCGGGCTCGTGCTGCGCCCAGGCGAGGTAGCGGCTGCCGCGGTGGGTGAAGGTGGTGGCGTCGAGGGAGAAGGTGTCCCAGGCGGTGGTGATGCTGCCCCGCTCGGTCCAGGTGCCCTGGAAGGGGTCGGGGTGCCGGTTCTCCAGCACCCACATGCGGATGCGCCAGATGTCGTGGGCGGGTGCGGCGGCGAAGTAGATGTACCAGCGGCCGTCGATGTGGTGGATCTCCGGGGCCCAGATGTGGGCGGCCATGTCGCCGCTCGTGTGCCGGCGCCAGACGACCGCCTCGTCGGCGGTGGCGATGCCGCGGAGGGTGCGGGAGCGGCGCAGGATGATGCGGTCGTACTCGGGGGCGGTCGCGGTGAAGTAGTAGCGGCCGTCGGTGTGGCGGTGGATGTGCGGGTCGGCGCGGTTGCGCACGAGCGGGTTGGTGTACGGCCGGCCGTGCAGCGCGCCGGGGGCCTGCGCCGCGACGGCCCGGTCGGCGGCGTCCGCGGCGCCGGGGGAGGCCGGGCCGGCGGCCTCCTCGGCGCGGGCGACGGCCGTGGGCGCGGCGGTGAGGGCTCCGGCGGCGAGGGCGCCTTGGAGGAGGAGTCGGCGGCTGAGGGCGTGACTGCGGCTCATGTGAGGTTCGCTCGCCTTCCGTTCGTTATATCGAACAGCATCTGCAATTCCGAACGGCGAAACGGTAAAGGCGCGTTACGGAGAGGTCAACGGGGCGGGAGTGACGGACTTCGCTACCTTGCGCCCATGACCACCCCCGCTCCCCCGCTCTCCGCCGTTCTCGCCTCTCCCTCCGCCGCCCTCGTCCTCGACGGCGGGCTCTCCAACCAACTGGAGTCCGCCGGGCACGACCTGGGCGACGACCTGTGGTCGGCGCGGCTGCTCGCCGAGGAGCCCGGCGCGCTCGTCGCGGCACACCGCGCGTACTACGAGGCCGGCGCCGACGTGGTGACGACCGCCGGCTACCAGGCCACGTTCGAGGGGTTCGCCCGCCGGGGCATCGGCCGCGACCGCGCCGCCGAACTGCTGGCGCTCGGCGTGGACCTGGTCCGCGAGGCCGCCCGGCAGACCCGCGCGGGCGGCGTCACCCGACCGCTGTGGGTGGCCGCGTCCGCCGGCCCGTACGGGGCGATGCTCGCCGACGGGTCGGAGTACCGCGGCCGGTACGGGCTGGACGCCGCCGCGCTGGAGGCGTTCCACCGCCCCCGCCTGGAGGTCCTGGCCGCGGCCCGGCCCGACGTCCTGGCGCTGGAGACCGTGCCGGACGCCGAGGAGGCCCGCGCCCTGCTGCGCGCGGTGCGCGGGCTGGGCGTCCCGGCCTGGCTGTCGTACACCGTCAGCGGGGGGCGGACGCGGGCCGGCCAGCCGCTGGAGGAGGCGTTCGGCCTGGCGGCCGACGCGGACGAGATCGTCGCGGTCGGGGTGAACTGCTGCGCGCCCGAGGACGCGCGGCGGGCGGTGGAGGTCGCGGCGCGGGTGACGGGCAAGCCGGTGGTCGCGTACCCGAACAGCGGCGAGACGTGGGACGCGGCGGCGCGGCGCTGGTGCGGCCGGCCCACGTTCTCGGCCGACCGCGCGGAGGAGTGGCAGCGGGCCGGGGCACGGCTGGTCGGGGGCTGCTGCCGGGTGGGTCCGGACGCCGTCGCCGCCGTGGCGGAGCGGCTGCGGGGATGAGCCGGGCCCCGCCGTTCGAGATCATCGGTGGGGGCGCGGGTCTTCCCGCCGAGATGGGGCACACCTAGGGTAGGAAGCGCTTACTACGCTGTTCGGAGGGAGCGTCATGACGCGCACGGTGAGCACCGCCGGACCGACGTTGGCGGTGGTCGCCCGCGAGGCCGGGGTGTCGGTGCCGACCGCGTCGAAGGTCGTCAACGGCCGTGACGACGTGGCGCCCGAGACCCGCCGCCGGGTCACCGAGGTGCTGGACCGGCTGGGTTACGTGCGCCGCCGCCGGACCGGGCCCCCGAAGCCGCACGGCATGGTCGACCTGGTGCTGTCCGCGCTGGACGGCTCCGGGGCGGCGGTGCTGCACGGCGTGGAGCGGGCCGCGCACGCGGAGGGCCTGGAGGTCGTCGTGTCGGCCGGCCGGCACCTGGGGCAGGAGCGGCTGGACCGGCTGGCCGCCCGGGGCACGGCGGGGATCCTGTTCCACGGCGACGGGCTGACCCCGGCCCAGCACGCGTGGCTGAACCGGCACCGGGTGCCGTACGTGCTGATCGATCCGGAGCAGGAACCGTCGCCGGGCTCCGTGTCGGTCGGCGCGGCGGACCGGCAGGGCGGGCGCGCGGCGGCCGGGCACCTGCTGGCGCTGGGGCACGACCGGATCGCGCTGGTCGACGGGCACGCGCCCGGGCACGTTCAGTGCGCGTGGCGCGCCGGCTGGCACGAGGCGCTCGCCGCGGCCGGGCTGCCGCACCGGCCCGAGTACGTGCGCCGCACCGGGCCCGACGAGCCGGAGGAGTACGGGGCGCGGCGCCGGACGCTGGAGCTGCTGGACCTGCCGGAGCCGCCGACGGCCGTGTGCGTCTGCTCGGACGCGATGGCGCCGGGCGTGTACGGGGCGCTCGCCGAGCGGGGGCTGCGCGTGCCGGACGACGTGGCCGTCGTGGGCTTCGGCGACCTGCCGGAGGCGCGGTGGGCGGTGCCGGGGCTGACGACGGTGCGTCGGCCGCTGGCGGAGATGGCCGGGGCGGCGCTGGCGCTGCTGGTGCGGCTGGCGGCGGGCGAGCCGACGGACGGCTTACCGGTGGAGCTGGCGACGGAACTGGTGGTCCGGTCGAGCACGGCGCCCCCGCCCTCGACCGGGGCGGGGGTCGTGGGCCGGGCCTCCCGCCGCGGCCGAGGGCCGGGCGGGCGGCGGGCGCGGGCGGCCGGTGCGGCGGGGGGTCAGCGGTACGCGGCGGAGGCGTGGTAGGCGTAGACGCCGACGAGCGCCATCACGCCGAGGAGGACGACCCAGGACGTCAGGCCCGTGTGCCGCGAACGGCCCTTGCCGGAGCGGGACGCGCCCGTACGCCCCGCGGGGGCGCCGCCGCGGCCGGCGCGCCGCCCGGCCCGCCCGCCCGCGCGGGCGGGTTCGGCCCGTGCCGCCGCGGACGGCTCCGCGTCGGCGGCGGCCTCGGCCAGCAGGCGGCGGCAGACGGCGGCCAGCTCGTCCCGGCCCGCGGAGAGGCTCACGACCACCTCGGAGCGGGCGGGCGCGGTGGTGCCGCCGTCGAGGATGCGGCCCGCCCGGATGAGCACGTCGTCGCGGGTGCCGCGGGGCGAGAGGCTGATCCACCGCCGGACGTGCTCGCCCCGGATGACGACGCCGCCCGACCGTTCGCGGTACAGCGTGTGCTCCCGCCACAGGACCGCCGCCAACTCCTCGGCCAGATCCCTGAGTCGCGTGTGCATGGCCTCCCCTTCGCTCCGCCACACGCGTCCCGAACACGCATGCGCACGGGCACTGTAGCGGGCGTCGCCGACAGGGGGTCGGCGGGCACCGGCCCGGGCTCCGGCCCCGGCTCCCGCGCCGACGCGGAAGGACCGCCGGGGCGAGGAGGCGCGGACGCTCTCCTCCCCGCTGCGGGGTGACGCCCCGTCGGCGTCGGCGTCGGTGGCGTCCGGTACGGGACGCACGGGGCGCGGGCGCCGTCCCGCGGGGCGGCACCGCGCCCCGCCGGGCCACGTCGCCGGGCCGCATCGCCGGGCCGCATCGCCGGGCCGCATCGCCGTGGCCCCCGCGCACGGGTGCGGGCGCGCGTCGGCCCCGGCGGGCCCGCCGGGTGGGGGGCGTCGGCGTCGTCGTCGAACAGGGCGTCCGAACGGCCACGGCGCGCGGACGGCTACGGCGTGCGGG
>NZ_JAWCTQ010000082.1:0-8189 GCF_032423885.1 Streptomyces tamarix
TCCTCTGTCACCTATTCGGGACTGTTGCATCCTCGCTCCGGCGCGGAGCGCCGGAGCATCAGATCCGCTGTGGTGCTGCGCCTTCGGTGGGGTGACGGCGGACGTGCGCTGGGAGGGGCCGGTCTTGTCGCGGTTCGGTGGGTTCAGTTGTGAGCGCGTGGATGATTTGGGCATAGATTTCGATTCGTGGTGTTGGAATTCAGCGGGGATTCTGTTGACGCTTTCGCGGGCTGCATCGAATTCCTGTCGCGGGTGTTTATGGGTGAGGACCCGGCGTTTGCCTCCGGCTTCTGCGGCGACCTGGACGACGGTGAGGGTCCTGGTGGAGCGGGTGGGGGTGCCTGCTGGGGAGTGGCTGGATCGGGGCTTGGATGGCGCCGCGTTCGGCTTCGCGGTCGGTGCTCACGCGCGTGTCCAGTCAGCTCGCGAGAGCTGACGGCACTGGCTGACCGTGGACACGAGTGTGTCTCGCGTGGGGGGATGGTGAGTCGGGTGTCCAGGGCGGGGCAGGGCGGCTTGGCCGTTTCTCGTCGACGTCGTTTCGACACGAACTCGGTAGTCAGCTGTCGTGGTTCTGCCTGATCAATGTCGATGCGGATCGATGTCACCGGGCCCGCAGCGTCAGCCCGTCGGGGCTGCCGGACGCGATGTAGGTCGGCAGGCCAGGCGCTCGGCTGATTGCGGTGGTCGCGGTTTGGGTTTGCGGCTTCTCGCGTCGTGTCAGGACGTGGGAGGAACTGCCCGGTTGAGGGGTGCCAGGTCTCCGTGCAGGGCGGCGTGGAGTGCGGCCGCGAGTTCGCGGGCTCGCTCCTGGCTCGTCACGCTGTGCATCATGAAGTAGATCGGTCCTGTGTAGGCGTCCGCATCGACCTCGCGGTTGTGGACCAAGCGGGTGATCGCGGCCCGCATTGCGTCGTTCACGGTGTCGTCGACGGAGTGTCCGGAGCCGGCGGTGAGCGTGTCCGCCTTCACGGTCCATCGCGGACCGTCGGATTCGATGGCGATGAACACGGCGCCGTGCGCCATGGCCTGCCGGTATGCCTGGTGGAAAGCCGCGGTGCCGCTGGCGTCTGGGATGAGGTGGGCGGGGCAGGGAACCGGCAGCGGCTGCATGAGTGAATTGTGCAAGAGGTCGGTAACATCCACATCTATTGACACTCGGAGATCGTCGAGGTGGCTGCGGCGGCATCCCGAAGGGGCCGCGATGCTGGCCAGCAGAGGCGGCCAAGCGGCAAGAGCGGGCTTGCATGCCCGCCCGGACGGCACCTTTGGGCGTCAGCCGCCGCGAGGTGATCGTTGACGGCACGGGGTGAATGCCTGAGTAGGACGTCCAAGGCGGGGCAGGGGGTCGGTAGGCTCCTGTCGAGATTCCGCCCGTTGTCTCCTGACGAGACGGTTGGGAGAGTTGCTGTGGCTGATCCATCGGTTGAGACGATCGTCTCCGGCCGCTGCCTGGTGGCCAGGGTCAGTGGCGAGATGGATTATGTGACCGACCCGGTATTTCGCCCGCAGTTCAAGGAACTGCTGTCGCAAAGTGCCCGCTTCATCGTGCTGGACCTGTCCGGTGTCTCGTTCTGTGACTCGGCCGGGCTGAACGTGCTGATCGGGGCCTGGCGGCAGGCGGATGCGAGCGGGGTTGTGCTGGTCCTGGCGTGTGTGCCTGAGTCGTTGCGGCCGATCCTGCAGATGACCGGCGTAGATCAGCTCCTGCGCGTCTATGACACCGTCACCGATGCAGAAGCCGTCTTCGGCGGCTGAGCTGAAGTGCCGGCAGCGAGTTCGACAAGGGCGCGGACGACGAGGCCGGCTTCCGCCGGGTGCCGGAAGGGCTTCTCAAGGTTGAGGGTGTACTCGTTGCGCCGTCCGGTCCGTCGCCGGTGCAGATAGCCCTCCTGTTCGAGGTCGGCGAGGATGGTCTGGACCGCTCGTTCGGTGATCTGGCAGGCGGCGGCGATACTTCGCAGCCGTGCGGACGGGTCCCTGGCGATGGTCAGCAGCACCCTGGCGTGACTGGTCAGGAAGGTCCACCGCCGGTCCGGGTGATTCATCGTGATCAGTAGCCTCTCTGGTCCGGTAGGCGAATACGTGTCGAGGAATACCGGAAAATCTCTTCCCTCATGGTGGCAGGACTGCCGGTGCCAATCCACCGGTGTGTGGCCGTCCTCGCTTCGGCGTGGAGCGCCGGAGAGTCAGGTCCGAAGCGATCGGGTCGGTTCGGTCGGGAGGCGGCGGACGTTCGTCGGGAGGGACCGGTCTTGCCGGAGTTCGGTGAGTTCGGTGGTGAGCGCGTGGATGACCTGGGCATAGATCTCGTTTCGTTCGGCCAGTTCGCTGTTGCGCTTGCGTAGCCGTTTGTTCGTGGCTTCGAGGTCGTCGACCTTGGCCTGGAGGTGTTGGAATGCGGCAGGAATTCCGTTGACGCTTTCGCGGGCTGCTTCGAATCCCTGTCGCAGGTCGGGGTGTTTGTGGGTGAGGACCCAGCGTTTGACTCCGGCTTCGGCGGCGAGCTGGACCACGGTGAGGGCTCCGGTGGAGCGGGTGGGGGTGCCGGCGAGGAGGCGCTGGATCGCGGCCTGGATGGCGCCGCGTTCGGCTTCGCGGTCGGTGCTCACGCGCGTGTCTCCTGGTGGGTGGTAAGGATCCGCTGGAGGCGGGCGAGTTCGTGCTGCTCGCGGGCGTGGCGGATGGGAGGGGCCAGCGGGTCATCGACGACGGCCCGCAGTTCGTCGCGGCGGCCCTGGAGGAACGCGATGTCGCGGTCGGTGCGCGCGATGTTCGCGCACGAGGGCTGGCAGTCGTCGAGGTCGGGGGTGCGACGGTTGCTGCGTTCGTCCGTTGCGAGGCGGCAGGCAGCGCGGGCTGGGTCGAGGACACAGGTCATGCCCTGTCCGGGGAAGATCTGCAGGTCGGGGTTGGTCAGGAGAGTGTGGGCTTCGCGGGCGGTGCGCAGGACACGTCCGGCGAAGTGGGTGGATGCGGTGACGCGGTGTCGGTAGGTGTCGGCGGCGGGGCCGCTGACGTGTTCGCCGGCTTCGAGCTGGTCGTGGGCTTCGGCGAGGGTTTCCAGGCGGGCGAGCCATTCTTCGAAGGCCAGGTCGTCGGGGAAGCCGGAGGCGTAGTTGCCGGAGTAGCCGAGCGTCATCTGGACACGGACGTGGCCGTACTGGATCGCGGCGGCGACCAGGCCGCGGGGGCGGCGAGCGATGAACCAGGCGAGGGTGCGGCGCAGGCGGCTGAGCGCGATGCGTGCATCGGTGGGGTCGGCGGGGACCGCGTCGTCGCGCTGGTGGGTTTTGCAGTAGTCGTTGATCCACTCGATCAGGCGGGTGATGTCTTTGTTGCAGAGCGAGTCGTTGCGGGCCCGCCCGACGCGCTCTCGCAGGGAGCCGGCCCCAGATTTCCCGTTGACCAGGAGGGTGTTGGGGAACAGCAGGCGCGCGGTGTGCAGGCGCTGGAGCACGGTGACGGCGGTGGCGACCGGCGCGGTGACCACCCAGGGGTCGGCCCGCTGTTCGCCCTCGGCGCGCGTAGTGCCGTCGGGGTGGCGGACACCTTTGAAGTGCTTGCCGCGCAGCAGGATCAGGCCGGTGACCGGGTCGTGCTCGATGCAGTCGCGTTCGAGGTTGAGCGTCTCCCCGGGGCGCTGTCCCGACAGGTAGCCGATGATGACCAGGCATGCGGTACTCAGGTGCCGGGCCAGCACGGGGGCCTGCTCGTAGGTGATGCGGGTGGCCAGCCACGCCCGGCCGTCGAGCAGGCCGTGGACGGGCGCGGTGAGGTAGGCGTCGTCCGCGACGGGCAGCCCTGATACGGTGACGGTCCTGCGGGCTTTGCCGGTGATCTGGATGCCGAGCTGGAGGCCGAGGATGTAGTGGTTGACGACGGTCTGCCCGTTGGCGTCGCGGCGTCCGGGCAGGGGAAGGCCGCGGGCGCGGTAGTCGTCCAGGAGGCCCTCGACGAGGAGGGGGACAGTGCCTGGTGAGCGGCGCCTGCCCGCCATCGCAGCAGGGGCTGTTGCGGAGCGGGTCCTGCTGCGGGCGGAGAGTGTCTTGTACTCGTCGAAGGCGGTGATGATGTCGTCGGCGAAGTCCTCGACGAACCGCAGGCACCACTTCAGCAGAGCGGTCATGGTCGCTGGGTGAATGCGCGGGGTGCGGTTCTCCTCGCTGACGCGGCTCTGGCCGAGAATGTCCTGGACCCGTTCGCCGTTCCAGGGCGGCGCCTGGGGAAGGCGGTCGTCCTCGTCGGGCAGCAACTCGCGCAGCGTCCACGTGCGTACGACGACAGCAAGGAAGTCTTCTCGCATGTCGTGCGAGACGGGTGCGGCCTTGATGTCGGCGGCGTACTCGTCCAGGTCCGCGGCCGTGACCTGGCCGAAGCGGGTGATACCGCGACCGGTCAGCCACTGGGTGAAGCCCTTGAGGTAACGGCAGTAGGTGACGACGGTGCGGATCGCCGGCCGCGGCATGCCGGGCAGGAAGCCGGTGCCGTCGGCGTCCCTGTGGTTGATCATCAGCCAGACCAGGACCTTGGAGACGTGCTGGAACCCGGCCGGGACGTCGTGGAAGTAGACGCAGACGCGGGAGGCGTGTTCCTGGAAGAGGGCCGGGGTCAGGTTCCAGCGGTCCTCGCCGAACCGTGCCAGGTCCGCGACAGTGGTTCCGGGCCGCAGCGGGCGGGTGGACAGAACCGGGGTGTCGGGGCCGGGCAGCAGACGGCGGACGGCCGGTGCGGCGGGGGCCGGCGGGGTGGGGGTCATGTCAGGTCCAGTCCTCGGGTCAGGAAACGCTCGACGAGCGCGTGGTCGGCTGCGGTGGCCCCGGCGCGGGCGTCCGCAACGACGGCGGGCGCGTAGTGGCCGAGCAGGTCGGTCAGCCGGGCCACGGGTTCGGCCAGGCGTTCGGCCCAGCGCAGCGGCGTCATCTGCTGCTTCCGAGCGGTGAGCGCGTCCAGCACCAGCACCTGGACGGGCAGGTGGGCGGGGGTGGCCCGGGCGCAGGGGCAGGACAGGCAGAGCAGGAAGGAAGCGCCGCAGGGCTTGCCCGCCGGGGTGAAGGGGCTCTGAAGCGGGCTGGTGCAGCCGGCGAGCACGGTGTCCAGGCGCCCGGTGATCAGTTGCTGGAGCGTGGCGGTGTCCATCTGGTGCCGGGCGGCCACCGCCTTGGGCTCGGTGCGGGCCTGTTCGATGTCCTGGGCGGACAGCACCGGGATCGGTGGTGCGGTGCGGGCCCGGGAGACCTGCTGGTCGAGGACGTCGGCGACGATCTTCTGGTACTCGGTCAGGTTCCCGCGGTTGCGGGCCAGATACTCGTTGGCCAGCGTGCTCTCGGTGTGGGCGACGGGCCGCTGGTTGATCTCCAGCCAGGTCATGCGCAGTCGGCGGCTGTCGATGTGCAGCGGCACCGGCCGGCCCTCGTCATCGGGGGCGTCGCAGACCAGGTCGGTGGCCTTGCCCCACAACTGCAGCAGTGCCTTGGGCAGGCCCTGGCGAAAGCCCCGGCCGCACGGATCTTTGGCGTTGTAGTAGGCGAACAGGGAATCGGTCCCCAGCCGTGCGCGGGCCGGGGCCGCCAGGTCCAGCAGCAGGTCGTAGACCCCGAACGGGGTGCTCAGGTCTTCGCGGACCTGATCCGGGGCGGCGGGGACGTCGCGCAGGGCCCCGGTCATGGCGGCCTTGCGGCTGCCGCGACGGGGCTTGACCAGGTCGAGCTGGGCGGTGGGGGTGCCGCCGGCGTGGCCATCGGGGCGGTGGTGGGCGGTGGTCGCCGCGGCCAGCGTCGAGTAGTTCTGGCCGGTCAGGCAGAGCAGCAGCACCGCGGCGGCGCCGATCTCGTGATGCGTCAGGTGCAGACGCGAGGCGACGGCCCTGATGCCTCCAAGGCGCCGCAGGACGTCCAACTGGCGCGGCGTTCCGCACTCGTAACGGGGAATGTCCCCGTGCTGGTCGAAACAGTCCAGCAGGAATCCCTCCTCCCACTGGCCCAGGTCGCCGTCCCGGCCGATGACGCCCGCTCGCCAGCCGGCCAGCAGACGGCGCGCGGCCCGGATGCGTGCGGCGGCGCCCCGCAGCTCCGACCGAGCCCGCGCGGCGATCCGCCGGAACTCCGCCTCGGTGTAGCTCTGGGTGGGCGCATCGGACTTGGCGACCCTGGCCTGGGCCAGCCGGGCCGCGAACTGAGCGGGCGGGTCGGGGGCAAATCGCAGGATGGTCCGCAGCGCGGACACGTCCCGGTGCAGCGTGGTCGCCCCACTCAGCAGGAAGCCGTCGAGATGGACGGCCTTGAGCTGCTCTGGAGAAGTGGGCGGGTTGGACAAAGAGGCCAGGTAGCGGCAGAACCGCTTGAGGATGTTCACCGTGTCCAGGGCCGAGCTGGTGGTGCGGCGAGTCCCGGCCGGGCCCGTCACTCCCAGCACCCCCAATGCCATCCAGTCGCGCAGCTCTCGGGAGACCGGCAGCACGGACAGGTCGATGTCCACGGCCTCACCGCCGCGTTCGGGGAAGAACCGCACCCGGCACTGGTCCTCGTCGACGAACAGCCGCTGCGGCAGCCGGTAGCCAGCGTCAGGCAGGACCGCGCGGCGTCCCGGCCCGCTCACCGGCTCACCGCCGGTGCGGTGATGACTTGGCGGTGGCCGGCGAACATCTCCGCCATCAGTTCCGCCAGGACCGCACCGTGCGCGTGCTCGATCAGCAGGTCGACGTCCAGTTCGCGAAACGGCTCCAGGTAGATGTCCATCGTGGTGGTCACATCGGCATGCCCCAGCAGCGTCTGCACCAGGTGCCAGGTGTCGCCGAACTGGGCCCGGAAGTCGCGCAGTTCCTCCGGGTCCAGGTGGGCGAAGCGGCGTTCATAAAGCAGCCGTCCCACCGAGAACCAGCGCAGGGCCATCGAGTGCCGCAGTATGTGGGCGCTCGCCGCCACCCCGCGCAGGCCGGCGCGGGCGACACGCTCGTTGGCGGTGTCGAAGGTGTGCTGCCAGCCTCGCGCCGACCGGGGCAGCCCGTCCTCGTTCAGCCACAACGCCGCCGGCGCCAGCCCCGACGGCGTGGTCAAAAAGATCCGGCGGCGGACCTGCGGCTTGAGCGCGTCCAGCGGCACCCGCACCAGCGACCCCGTCGAATCGGCCAGCTCCAGCCGCCGCCGGCCCAGCACCCGGTGCAGCACCAGCATCCCGGCCAGGCACTCGTAGCGGCCCGCCCGCTGGGCGCGGCGCACCGCCGCAGCCCGCTCGCCCTCGCAGTAGCCCAGCGTGTCCGCCAGCACCGTGCGCGGCACCCAATACCGGCGTCCCCGCCCGCCCTTGGCGCAGGCCGCCGCCAGCCGGCTTGTGGCATACGCCCGCCCGAAGCTCTCACCGGGCAGCTCCAGCATCAGCACGCTGGCCCACTCCGTCAGCCGCAACCCGGTGCCGTAGAGGCCGTCCGCGAAGGCGCAGTCCCGCTGGCTGTTGCGACCCCGCCACCGGGCCACCTCCCGCCCTTCGCGGTCCAGGCCCCGCAACCCCACATCCCGCCACAAGGCGTAGCCGCCCGGGTCCAGCCACTTCACATTCCGGTCGCGCACCACATGCGGCGCCGCCTCGAACCCGGCCACACCCGCCGTACCCGCACGCGGCGAACACCGCGGGCGTACCACCCGCATCACCGGATTGCGTACCCCGTGGCGCGCGGAGGCCCAGTCGTAGAAGGCACTGACGGCATCGAGGTTGTCCGACACGGTGCCCCCAGCCACCCGCTGCGTATTCGCCTCGTCCGTCATCCGCCAGAACTTGAAACCCTCCACGTCCTCCGCGCCGGCCGCATCCCAGCACCTGCCCACCGCGTCCAGAAAACCCAGCCAGGTGCACAGCGCATACCCATACTTCTCCCGCGTCCCCTCCGACCGATTACGCATCCGCAACGACCCGAAGAACGCATTCACCTCCGGAATAACGCGGCCATCGGAATTGATCAGAAATTCCTGGCCCGCCCGCAGACCGAGACGAGCAGCGAATTCCGGCAAACTCGGCAATCCCGCCAGCACCGGATCCGCGGCGTACCACGGCACCACACGGTCCGGTTCGCACCGGCGCAGGCTCCACACTCCGCAGCGACGGCCAGCCGCCTGTAGTTGATCCCTCATGGCCCGGTACATAACCATGATGTACCGCCACAGACTGCATGCAACACGCTGAACTCGGTACAGACC
>NZ_JAWCTQ010000083.1:0-7072 GCF_032423885.1 Streptomyces tamarix
CCGGCCGGCGGGCCGGCCGGCGTCCGGGGCGGGACGGAACAGCGCGGGTGGGGGCGTGGGCGGGGTCCGCGCCCGGGGGCCGCCCGCGGCGGGGCGGGGGTCAGCGGCAGCAGGCCGGGGTGTCGCGTCCGCTGGTCGCGGCGTAGTACTGGAGGTCCTGCACCTCGGGGTGGCGCACCACCCGGTACGGGAGTTCCACGGCGGCCCCGGCGCGGCCGTCGCGCACCACCGCGGCCGCGACCCCGCCGGGGCGGAGCGGCACCAGGAGGGGGTGCGCCCCGGCCGGAGCCGCGTGGGTGGTCGTGGAGGAACCGACGGTGACGCGGACGGTCGCCGGCCGGGTGAGGAACGGCAGCACCTCCACCGTGTCACGGGCCTCCTCGCTGCCCTCACGCAGCGACATCAGCAGGGTTTGGCCCCCGGTCGGGACGGCGTGGGCGAACTGGGTGCGGGAGGTGAGGTACAGCGTGTCGCGCGTGATCTCCGGCCACCTCCCCGTCTTGAACCGGACCAGGTGGTACGAGCTGAGGTCCAGGTAGGCGTGGCCGTTGTGGAGCGACGGGGCGAAGTGGCCGCCTTCGGAGTGGTCGTTCCAGGTGGTGAGCTGGACCCAGTCCGCTCCCCCCTCGATGGCGCGGTTCCAGGTGGCGCGGAGGGTGGCGGTGTTGCCGGCCTCGTCGTACACGCCCTGGCTGGGCCGGGCGTCCTGGACGGAGACGGGCTGCATCCACACCTTGCCCAGCCGGTGCGCGAGGCGCGCGTCGCGGCCGGGGTCCGCCGGTTCGGTGTAGCTGCGGCTGCCCCAGTCGGAGAAGCCGTGGCTGATCGGGGCGTACTCCTCGTGGTGCGCGCCGAAGTCGAGGAAGAGCGGCACGAAGGCGGTCCGGACGCCGTGCCGTACCCGCAGGTCGTCGAGGAGGGCGGACCACCAGCCGGCGCTCCTGGCCTCGGCCTTGAACGGGGAGACGACGAGCCGCCCGTCGTCGAGCCGGTGCGCGGCCGGGCTCCGGCCGAGCTCGGCGATGGCGTCGGCGATCTCGCGGGGGCTCTCCGTGGTGAGGGAGGCCATGTCCGGCATCAGCATGATCTTGAAGTCGGGGGCCACCGCGTGGGCGGCCTCCAGGAGGAGCCGGCAGCGCTCCCAGTTCCTGCCCGACAGGGACAGTACGTCGAGGGTGAACCCGTCGAGCCCGGCGGCGCGGGCGGTCCGCACCTCCTGCCGGAGGTTGGCCGACTCCCAGTCGCCTTCCTTGGGGCGGACGGGCAGCGGGCGGTCGCGCAGGAGGCCGCCGTACGCGCGGTGCTTGCCGCCCTCGCCGTCCGGGGTCAGGTAGTGGCGGGCGTAGTAGTCGCGGTCCGGTTCCTCGTTGTCGAGGGAGAGCGGGTACGGGGTGAAGTAGTGCGCGAACACGAGCTTCCCGCGGGCCCGGAGGGCGGCGCGGTCCGGCATGTCGAAGGGGAGCGCGGTGGCGGCGCCCGCGCGCGCGGAGTCCCCCGGCCCGCCCGCCCCGCCCGGAGTGGCCCCGGTGCCCGGGTCGTGGCCCCACGCCGCGGCCAGGCCTGCGCACAGGACGGCGAGGAGCAGGCCGACCGCGCCCCCCGCGAGGGACCGGCCGCGCAGGCGGTGTCGCCGGTGGCGCGGCCGGGCCTCCCGGTGACCGCCGTGTTCCGTTCGCATCCCGACCCCTCTCCCCCCGCGCCCGTGGGCGGCGCGCCGTACAGCAGTAGAACGGATCGTCACGGGCGGGACAACCTCTTCCCCCGAACGGGGCAACGCGCCGCGGGCCGCCGTGCGGTCGTCACGGCCACGGCAGGCGTCGTACCGGTGACGGCGGGTACGTTGGCGCGGTGGGGCACGTTGACGCGGGCCCGGGCGTTCGCGGGTAGGAGGGCCCGGGGTTCGCGGGCAGGAGGAGGAGAGCCGATGCGAGAGGCAGCCGGGGCGCGGAGCGTGCTCAGCCGACTGGACCGCGCGGTGTTCGCGCAGGTGGCGAAGCGTGCCTGGCCCGCCGCCGAGCCCGTGCTGCCCCGGCTCAGCCGGGCCGCGGACCGGGGCGTGCTGTGGTGCGGTGTCGCCGCCGGCATGTGGGCGCTGGGCGGGGCGCGGGGTCGGCGGGCCGCGGTGCGCGGCGTCGTGTCGCTGGCGCTCGCCTCGGCGACGGTGAACACGTTGGCGAAGGGCGCGGTGCGGCGGCAGCGCCCGGTCATCGACCGGGTGCCGCTCGCGCGCCGGCTGCCCCGCCAGCCGCTGACCACGTCGTTCCCGTCCGGGCACTCCGCGTCCGCGGCGGCGTTCACGACGGGGGTCGCCCTGGAGTCGCGGGGCATGGGCGCGGCGCTGGTGCCGGTGGCGGCGTCCGTCGCCTTCTCCCGCGTCTACACCGGGGTCCACTATCCGAGTGACGTGCTGGTGGGGATGGCGCTGGGGGTGGGGGCGGCGTTCGCGGTGCGCGGGCTGGCGCCGACGCGCGACCTCGTGCCCGTGCCCGCGCGGCCGCGCGCGAGGGTGCCGGCGCTGCCGGACGGGGACGGGCTGGTGGTCGTGGTGAACCCGTCCTCGGGCGCGGGGCCGCAGTTCACGGACCCGGCGGCGCAGATCGCGACGCTGCTGCCGAAGGCCGAGGTGCTGCTGTGCCGGCGCGGGGTCGACTCGCTGACGGACCTTCTGGAGACCGCCGCGGCCGAAGCGGCCCGGCGGCGCGGGGTGTTCGGGGTGTGCGGCGGCGACGGGACGGTGAACGCGGCGGTGGCGCCCGCGCTGCGGCACCGGGTGCCGCTGCTGGTCCTGCCGGGGGGAACCTTCAACCACTTCGCCGCCGACCTCGGGGTGGACACGGTGGCCGACGGCTGCCACGCGCTGGCGGAGGGGCACGCGGTGCGGGCCGACGTGGGCCGTGTCCGGCCGCACGGCGTCCGCGGGGCCGGCGGCCGGGGCGGGGAGGGCCGGGAGCCGGTGTACTTCGTCAACACCTTCAGCCTGGGCGTGTACCCGGAGCTGGTGCGGCTCCGGGAGCGCTGGTCGCCCCGGATCGGCGGCCCCGCCGCCACGCTCCTGGGCGCCGCGCGGGTGCTGCGCACGGCGGCCCCGCTGCGCGCGGAGGTGAACGGAAAGCCGCGCTCCATGTGGTTCCTGTTCGCGGGCAACGGCGTCTACCGCAGCGTGGGGCTGGCGCCGCTGCGCCGCCACGACGTGGCGGACGGGCTGCTCGACGTGCGGATCGCGCAGGCGGGCCGGCTGGCGCGCCCCCGGCTGCTGGCGACGGCGGCCGGCGGGCTGGCCCGTACACGGCTGTACGCCGCCGCCCGCACGACCGCGCTGCGCGTCACGAACCTCCCCGCCGGCGCCCACATGGCGTACGACGGGGAGGTCGTGCCGGCACCGCGGGGGCTGACGCTCGACAAGCTGCCGGAGGCGCTGACCGTCTACCGGCCGCTGACCGACTGAGGGCCGTCCGTACGCGACGGGCCGTCCGCTGCTCCGGTCCGGGGGCGGCGCCGGGCTCGGGCGTGCCGCCGCCGACGTCCTCGCCGCCGGGCGGCAGGGAGACGATCAGGTCGCCGTCGACGTCCTCGGGGAGCGTCCGGCCGCCGGGGCCGGTGACGTTGACGGCGCGCCCGGGGCGGGGGCGGGGCGGCGCGGTGGGCGGTAGGGGTGCCGGCCGGGGGTGTCGGGGCCGTGGTCCTCCCGGAGCGGCGCGGCCGGTGGGAAGGGCGCGGGCCGGGCGGGCGGCGGGTTCAGCCGAGGGTGCGCACGGCGTCGACGATCAGGTCCCAGTACGCCTCCACGTCCACGTCCACGCCGACGTACGCGTTGGGGCGGGCCCCGGTGACGCCGTCGAGGTCCACGACGGTGGCGCCGCGCGTGTGGGTGCCGGTCAGTTCGATCGCGACGGGCGCGTGGACCAGTGCGACCAGGTCCGGGGCGACGAGGTGGGCGACGGTGAGCGGGTCGTGCAGGGGCGGGGCGGGAAAGCCGAACACCTCGCGGTACGTGTCGCCGAAGTAGGTCAGCAGCTCGGCGCACACCGCGGCCAGCGGCGTGCCGAGCACGTGGACGCGCGCGACGACCTCGGGGGTGGCGAGCGCCCGGTGACTGACGTTGAGGCCGATCATCGTGAGGTGCAGCCCGCTGCGGAAGACGGTGTCCGCAGCCTCGGGGTCGGCGAGGATGTTGAACTCGGCGGCGGGCGTCCGGTTGCCGCGCCCGGTGGATCCGCCCATGAGGACGATCCGCTCGATCCTGTCGGCCAGCTCCGGGTGGGCGAGCAGGAACGCGGCGATGTTGGTGAGCGGCCCGGTCGGTACGAGGGTGACGGGCACGGGGTGGGCGCGGAGCGTGTCGCGGAGGAACGTGACCGCGTCGCGGCCGTCGACCGGTACGGCGGGGGCGCCGAAGCCGGGTCCGTCGAGCCCCGACTCCCCGTGGATGTCGGGTGCGGTGATGCGCGGGCCGCGCAAAGGTCCGGCCATGCCGGCGGCGATCGGCACGCCTCCGATCCCGGCCGCCGTGCACACGCGGCGGGCGTTCAGGGTGGTCTTCTCCACCGTCTGGTTGCCGGCCACGGTGGTGATCCCGAGCAGCTCGACAGCCGGGTGAGCTGCGGCGAGCAGGATGTTGAAGGCGTCGTCGTGCCCCGGGTCGCAGTCCAGGATCACGGGGATGGGCATGGCGCCTCCTGAAGATCCGTCGAGTAGGCCGAAAAGCGTCGTTCGTCAACCTTGCCAACACCCACTGGCACTCTTACATTCAACCCGTCGGTAACACCCGCGAGTAGGTACGGCGGCACGCCACACCGCACGCGGTCGTTCTCCGCTCATTTTTCCCGCGCACCGCCGCGTCCCCCCGGCGGCCCGCCTTCGAGCAGGTCTCCCGCTCCATCCGACATCCGTGGCCGACGGTCACCGCGCGGCCGTGGACACCAAGAGAGGGGATATTTCATGAGAAGCACACCCCGGACCGACGCGGACGACGTCGTCGGCCGGATCCAGTGGAAACGCTTCGCCGCCCTGTCCGTACCGGGGGTCGCCCTGACCGCCGCCCTGGGGGTCGCCCTGTCGAGCGGGGCCCTCGCGGCCTCCTTCGCCGTGTCGGGCCAGCAGTTCAAGGTGTCGGCGGACACCCTGACCGGGGAGGGGTTCGCGCAGTACGGGGGCATCGACACGAACGCCCGCGAGGACCTGCTGCCCGTGGCCGTCACGGCCATCCGCAAGGCGGAGCTGCACAATCTGTGCCAGTCCGTCGTCACGACGCTCCCGGTCGTCGGCGACATCTCCCTGTACCTCACGGCCGGGAAGAAGAAGCCCGTCGAGGCCACCGACCTCTTCGTGGACGCCACGCAACTGTCGGGCGACGCCGGCTTCAACAACATCGAGATCGGCCGCGACGCGTCCACCCTCGACAGGGGGCCGGACGGCGCCCAGGGCATGCAGGACCTGTTCGGCCAGCAGGCCGACGACGTGCGCATCACCGACCTGAAGCAGGTCGCCTGGGCGACCAACGCCGGCACCTTCAAGCTGTCCGGCCTGAGCATGAAGATCAGCAAGGGCAAGAAGGAATGCTTCTGACATGGCGTCACCGGCGGACGGGGCCACACGACGGCTCCCGGTCGACTCCCTGGACGAAGCCTTGACCGAAGCCCCAAAGGACCCCGCCTCCGCCGCAGACCGCGGCGGCCCCCGGGCGAGGTGGCGCCGCTGGCGCAGGAGCCGGCCCTTCTGGGGCGGACTGCTGGCCGTCCTGGCCGGAGCGGAGATCTGCGCCATCCCGCTGGCACCCCTGGAGGTGATGCTCCACCAGGGCATCGCCGGAGTCCCCTCCGTCCTCCTCGGAATTGTCATGATCATGCTAGGAATCTCGGTCTGGGTGTCCCCTCAGTACCGCTCGCTCGCCGGTGTCGTCACCACCCTGATCGCGGCCGCCGCGCTCGTCATGTCGAACCTGGGCGGGTTCCTCCTCGGCACCCTCCTGGGCATCGCGGGCGGCGCCATGATGTTCGCCTGGCAGCCGGTGGCGTCCCCACGCCGTGCCGAACCCGCTCCCCCGGCCCCCGGCACCGCGGACACCTGACGGGGCCGCACCCCCGGCCCCTCACCGCCCGCCTCTCCACCGCTCCCGTGACCACCACGGCTCTCCGTACTTTTCCCGGACCCCCCACACCCGCACCGGTGTGACGCCCCGTCACGCCATCCCCGAAGGAGAACACCACATGGCACCCCTCAGCACCCCCACCCGCACGGCGCTCTCCCTGGGCACCGGCCTGGCCGCGGCCGGCGTCCTGGTCTTCGCCGGCGTCACCACCACCGCGGCGCAGGCCGCGCCGGCGCTCGCGGGCTCCACCACCGTCACCCCCGCCGGCCACGGCTTCAAGGCCGCGCTGAGCGGCAAGGCGACCCTCAAGGCGGGATCGGTGACCGTCACCTGTTCCGTCTCCACGTCCAGCGGTACGGTCCCCGCGGCGCCCGGCAACCACAACGCCGCCGGTCCCGTCGTCAGCGCGATCACCCCGCCGACCTTCACCTCCTGCACCACCAGCATGCCGGGGGTCAGCGCCACCGTCACCACCAGCGGCTCGTGGACCGTGTCCATGCAGCACGGCTCCCCGATCGTCGCGTCGTTCACCGTCCCCACCGGCGGTCTGGTCGTCCAGACGTCCGGCCTCGCCAGCTGCACCGTCACGGCGGCGCCCACCGCTCCCGCCGCGACGAGCGGCACGTGGAGCAACGGCGCCCCCTCCTCCCTGGCGTTCAGCAACGCCCAGGTGCCCGTCAAGGTCGTCGGCGGCTTCGGCTGCCCGACCAGCGCCACCACCTCGTCCTTCTCGGCCACCTACCTGGTGACCGACACGACCGACCCGGCGCGGCAGATCACGGTCTCCGGCTGACCGTCCCCTCCCGCCGGCGGCGCCACCGCGTCGCCGGCGGGACCCGCGCGCGGTACGGCGGCACCCCCGCAGTGCCGCGCGCACGCGCGCGAGCCCCCGGGCGGGCCGGCCCCGGGCGGGTGCCCGGCCCCTCCTTCCCGGAGGAGCCGGGCGGGGGGGCCCGGCGGGGGGGGCGCCGCCCCCGCGGGGCC
>NZ_JAWCTQ010000084.1:0-6619 GCF_032423885.1 Streptomyces tamarix
GCCGCCGCACCGGGTGGGTCAGGGGGTGGTGCAGGGGGTGGTGCCGAGGGTGAACGCGGCGGGGGCGGTGTTGGTGGTGCCCTTGCTGCCGGTGAAGCCGACGGTGACCGCGCCGCTGGCGGGGATGGTGGAGGTGTAGGAGGCCGGGGCGACGCTCACCGCGCCGCCGTTCTGGGTGGGGGTGCCTCCCCACATGTTGGTGATGGTCTGGCCGTCCGGGAAGGTGAAGCCGAGCTTCCAGCCGCTGAGGGCGGTGGTGCCGGTGTTGCGGATGGTGATCTCCCCCTGGAAGCCGCCGGGCCACTCGTTGACGACGCGGTACCCGACGGAGCAGGACGTGCCGGGGGTGCCGCCGTCTTTCTCGGTGGTGACGGTGACGGTGGCGGAGCGGGGCGAGCGGTTCCCGGCGGCGTCGCGGGCGTACACGGCGAAGGTGTAGGTGGTGCCGGCGGTGAGGCCGGTCAGCGTGGCGGTGGGGGTGGTGGAGGCGGCGAGGACGGTCTCGGTGCCGCCGGTGACGCGGACGACGTCGTAGCCGGTGACGCCGACGTTGTCGGTGGCGGCCGCCCAGGTGAGGGTCGCGGAGGTGGCCGTCACGGCCGAGGCGGCCGGGGTGCCGGGCGCGGTCGGGGCCTGGGTGTCGTCCGGGGCTGCCCCGCCGAAGACGGTCGCTTCGCGGGCGGTCTGGGCGATGCCGTTGACCCCGTGGAAGATGCGCTGGCCCCAGCCGCTGAGCCGGCCCGGGTCGAAGTCGATCGCCAGGTCGAGGATCGGGTCGGTGTTGCCGCTCCACGACCAGGCCAGGTAGCCGAGGCGGAGCTGCTCGGCGGCGGCCAGCATCGTGTCCTCGTCGGGGTCGCCCCACTGGTCGGGCGGCCCGCCGAACTCGCCGATGAGCAGCGGCAGCCCGGCGTCCACGAAGGCGTTCAGGTAGTCGGTGATCTCCGCGGCGGTGTCGAAGACGCTGTACATGTGGATCGAGAAGATCAAGTTGCCGGTGGGGTCGGCGTCGTAGACGGTCCGGGCGTTGGCGCGCATGACGCCCTGCCAGTCCTGGCCCCAGTTGGGCGCGTCGACCATGATCGTGTGCTGGAAGCCGGCGGCGCGCAGCTTCTTGACGGCGGCGGTCGTCGGCGCGGTCCAGCCCGCGGGGTTGGTGTTGCCCCAGGGCTCGTTGCCGATGTTGACGATGACGTAGTCCTCTTCGCCGGCGAGGACGTCCTTGAGGCCGATCCAGTAGTCGGCCGCCTGGTCGAGGGTGGCGGCCGCGGGCTCCTCGCCGTACCCGGTCGTGTCGTGCACCTCCAGGACGCAGATGAGCCGGTTGGCCTTGCACTGGTCGATGACGCCGGCCACGTCGGCGGGGCTGTTCTTCGTCCAGCGATGGCCGTTGGAGAGGACGACGCGGACGGTGTTGGCGCCCAGCGCCTTGACGTCGGCCAGCGACTGCGTCTCGCCCGGGTACCAGGTGTGGGCGTGGTTGACGCCGCGCATGATGAAGTCGTTGCCGTTGCCCTCCAGCAGGCGGCCGTCGCGGATGTGCAGTCCGGTGGCGGCCGCGCCGGACGGCGGGTCGGCCTCGGCCGCCCGGGCGGTGGGGGTGGCGGCCGGGCCGAGGGTGGCGAGGACGGTCAGCCCGAGGAGGGCGGCCAGCCCGCCCAGCAGGCCGCCCGGGGACCTCTTCGGTGTGGTGCTTCGTGCTGTTCTCACTGCGACTCCAGTAAGTGAGCGCCGGGAACTCGGGTACGGAACATCAAATGGGAGCGCTCCCATAACAACGCCATGTCACGTACGCGTCAATACTCTGGACGGCGGCGGAACGTCCGGAGCCGCCGACACCCCGGCGACCGGACGGCGGGCACCGCCCAGCGGACGCCCCCATCCCCTCCCCGCCGGCGCGTGAGCCGCGTCTCACCGGGACGGCCCGGCTTGTCTATGCAACTAGTTGCATAGCAGGATCGCGGCATGGCGCTCGAACACGCGATCCTCGTCTCCCTGCTGGAGAAGCCGGGCTCCGGTTACGAGCTGGCCCGGCGGTTCGAGCGGTCCATCGGCTACTTCTGGACCGCCACCCACCAGCAGATCTACCGCGTCCTCAAACGGATGGAGGCCGACGGCTGGGTCGACGTGCGCGGCGTGCCGCAGAGGACGCGCCCGGACAAGAAGGAGTACTCGGTGGCCGCCGCGGGCCGGGAGGCCCTCTCCCGGTGGCTGCACGACCCGATCGAACCCGAGAGCGTCCGGCACGACCTCGCCGTGAAGATCCGGGGCGCGGCCTTCGACGACCCCGCCGCCCTGGTCCGGGAGGTCGAGCGGCACCAGCGGATGCACCGGGACAGGCTCGCCCACTACCTGGCGGGCGAGGAGCGCGACTTCGGCACGGCGCCCGACGCGCCGACCCCGCCGGACCCCGGCCGGGAGCTGCAGCACGCGGTCCTCCGCGGCGGGATCGCGTACGAGCGGATGATGATCGACTGGCTCGACGACGTACTGGCCACCCTCCACCGGCTGGGCCCCGGCCGCTGACCCCGCGGCGGCGCCCGGCCGCCCGCCGCGCCGCCCCGCACCCCACCACCACGCACACCCCCGAACCGGAAAGGCGACCCCGCATGGCCGACCCCCTGCTGTTCAACCCGCGCACCTACGACCCGGCGCACTTCGACCCGGAGACCCGCAAGCTGCTGCGCGCCACCGTCGACTGGTTCGAGGCCCGCGGCAAGCGCAGGCTGATCGAGGACTACCGCTCGCGCGCCTGGCTGGCGGACTTCCTCGCCTTCGCGGCGAAGGAGCAGTTGTTCGCGACCTTCCTCACCCCCGCCTCCGCCGCCGAGGGCCACGCCGACAGGCGCTGGGACACGGCCCGGATCGCGGCGCTCAACGAGATCTTCGGCTTCTACGGCCTCGACTACTGGTACGCCTGGCAGGTCACCATCCTCGGCCTCGGACCGGTCTGGCAGAGCGACAACGCCGCCGCCCGCGCCCGCGCCGCCGAACTGCTCTCCCAGGGCGAGGTGTTCGCCTTCGGCCTGTCCGAGAAGAGCCACGGCGCCGACATCTACTCCACCGACATGCTGCTGGAGCCCGACGGCGAGGGCGGCTTCCGCGCCAGCGGCTCCAAGTACTACATCGGCAACGGCAACGCCGCCGGCCTCGTCTCCGTCTTCGGCCGCCGCACGGACGTCGAGGGCCCCGACGGGTACGTCTTCTTCGCCGCCGACAGCCGCCACCCGGCGTACCACCTGGTGAAGAACGTCGTCGACTCCTCGAAGTACGTCAGCGAGTTCCGCCTCGACGGCTACCCGGTCCGCCCCGACGACGTCCTGCACACCGGGCGCGCCGCGTTCGACGCCGCGCTCAACACCGTCAACGTCGGCAAGTTCAACCTGTGCACCGCCTCGATCGGCATCTGCGAGCACGCGATGTACGAGGCCGTGACGCACGCGCACAACCGGATCCTGTACGGCCGCCCCGTCACCGCGTTCCCGCACGTGCGCCGCGAGCTGACCGACGCGTACGTGCGCCTCGTCGGGATGAAGCTGTTCAGCGACCGGGCCGTCGACTACTTCCGCTCCGCGGGCCCCGACGACCGCCGGTACCTGCTGTTCAACCCGATGACGAAGATGAAGGTCACCACCGAGGGCGAGAAGGTCGTCGACCTCATGTGGGACGTCATCGCCGCCAAGGGCTTCGAGAAGGACACGTACTTCGCGCAGGCCGCCGCCGAGATCCGGAGCCTGCCGAAGCTGGAGGGCACGGTCCACGTCAACCTGGCGCTGATCCTCAAGTTCATGCGCAACCACCTGCTGGACCCGGCCGGATACGCTCCCGTGCCGACCCGCCTGGACGCCGCCGACGACGCCTTCCTCTTCCGGCAGGGGCCGGCCCGCGGCCTGGGCGCCATCCGGTTCCACGACTGGCGGCCCGCGTTCGACGCGTACGCGCACCTGTCGAACGTCGGCCGCTTCCGGGAGCAGGCGGACGCCCTCTGCGCGTTCGCCGCCACGGCCGCCCCGGACGAGGAGCAGAGCCGCGACCTCGACCTGCTGCTCGCCGTCGGCCAGCTCTTCGCGCTGGTCGTGCACGGCCAGCTGATCCTGGAGCAGGCGGCTCTGACCGGCCTGGACGAGGACGTGCTCGACGAGCTGTTCGCCGTTCTCGTACGGGACTTCTCCGCGTACGCCGTCGAGCTGCACGGCAAGGACTCGGCCACGGAGGAACAGCAGCGCTGGGCCCTGGACGCGGTCCGCCGCCCGGTCGTCGACACGGCCCGCTCGGCGCGCGTCTGGGAGCGCGTCGAGGCGCTGTCCGGCGCGTACGAGATGGCGCCGTAGGCGGGCGTGCGCTGCGCCGGACGGGCACGGCATCGGACCGGCACGGTGCCGGACGGGCATGGCACCGGACCGGCACGGTGCCGGACGGGCATGGCACCGGACGGGCGGGCCCGAGCGGGACCCGCCCGTCCGGCGCCGCCCGGGCCGTCACGCCTCGGCGGGGCGCCCGCCCGGGAAGATCCGGTCCAGGTGGTGGCGCAGGACCTCGGCGGCGGACTCCGGGGTGCGCTGCCCGGCGAGGACGGCGGTGCCGAGCCCCGCGGACATGGCGAGCAGGCTGACCGCCTCCAGGCGGGCGTCCACGTCCGACCGGGCGAGCCCTGCCTCCCGGGCCCGGTCCAGGAGTCCGGTCAGGGCGTCCTCGGCGGCGTCGGGGTTCCGGATGAACGGCTGGGCGGCGAGCGCCCGGTCGGTCACGGCCAGCACGGCGTACGAGGTGTAGACGAGGTGGAACGTGCGGCTCTCCTCGTCGGACGGCAGCGACGCCATCAGGAGCGCTTCGACCGTCGCGCGCGGGTCCGGGTCGCCCCCGGCCGCCCGGATCCGGGCGGCGACCCGCTCCCCGAACCGCTCGGCCAGGTGCTGGAGGCCGTGGAGCAGCAGCTTCTCCTTGGTCTCGAAGTAGTACTGCACGAGCCGCAGCGACACGCCCGCCTCCGCCGCCACGTCGCGCATCCCCACGGCGTGCAGCCCGCGCCGCCCCGCGACGCGCAGGAGCGCCTCGGCGATCTCGGTACGCCGTTCCGCGTGGTCCACGCGCTTGGGCATCGGTGTGCGCCTCCCGTCCAGGGGTCCCGCCCGCCCGCACCGGGCCGGCCCTCTTGATGGTACAGCCGTATCATTTTGATGGTACGGTCGTATCACGAACAGACGACCCCCCGGAGGTGGCGCACCGTGCCCGAGACCAGGACCCGTGACCGAGGCCGTACCCGGCCCGACGTCGGCCGCTACGTGAACGACGCCCTGCGGGAGCGGTACTTCGCCGCGTGCGACGCCGTGTTCGCCCTGGGGGCACCGGCCGTCGCGGAGACCGACGTGGAGACGGACTTCGGGACGACGCACGTCTACCGGTACGGCTCCGACGACCCGTCCGGCCCGGCCCGCACCCCCGTCGTCCTCGTGCACGGCGCGGGCAGCTGTTCCGCGATGTGGTACCCGAACACCCCCGCGCTCAGCGCCGAGCGTCCCGTCTACGCGATCGACACGCCGGGCGATCCGGGGCGGAGCGTGCAGCGCGAGCCCCTCCACCGACCCGAGGACGCCGCCCGGTGGCTGGACGAGACGCTCGCCGGACTCGGCCTCGACCAGGTGCACCTGGTCGGCTCCTCCTACGGCGGGTGGCTGGCCCTGAACCAGGCGCACCGCAGGCCGGACCGCCTCGCCTCGGTCACCCTGCTGGACCCGGGCGGGCTGGAGAAGGTGGGGCTGCGCTTCTTCGCCTGGATCTTCGCCAGTCTCTTCGCGACGTCCGCCCCCAAGGCGCTGCGCCCACGGCTGGCGGCCTGGCTGGAGCAGCCGGTGCTGGTCGTGCCGGAGCTGCGGGCGATGATCCGGCTGGGCGTCCGCGCGTACCGCATCCGCCGTCCGGCCCCGCTGCCCCTGTCCGAGGCGGAACTGTCCGCCATCCGCACCCCGCTCTACCTGGTGCTCGGCAAGCGGAGCCTCCTCGTGCACCCGCGGCGGCAGGTGGAGCGCGTGCCGCGCCTGGTGCCGTCCGCCCGCGCCGAGATCGTCTCCGGCACGGGCCACGGGCCGCAGATCGACCACGCGGACGAGGTCAACCGCCGGATGCTGGCCTTCATGGACTCCGTCGAGTGAACGACGGCGGCGCGGTCGGCCCGCCGCGGGGCGCCCGGACGGCGGCCGGCACGGCGGCGCCGTGGCGCCCGGCGACCGGGGCCGGGTCCGTTCCCGCCCCGCTCCGGGCGCCGGCCCCCACGCGTCGCGGCCCGTCCCGGAACTCCGCGGGAGGGAGCGGGCCGGGCGGGCGTCGACCGGCGCCGCGACGCCGTGCGGGGGCGGTGCGCGCGGAGGCCGGCGGTGGCCGGCCGGGCGGGAGAGCGGGACCTCCCGGGCCGCGAACCCGGCCTACGCGCCCGTGCACGCGTTCCTCGCGGTGAACGCGGGGCGGCCGGGTCGCGCGGGTCCGCCCGGGAGAGAAATCGCATGAGATGTCTTCTCCTCAACCGGCTTGTCCGAGGTGTCAGGGAAATCCCCGGTCAGTAGTGTTCTGACCGTCGCGACAGGGGGTGATGGTCGCGTTCATGGCCTGCCACCGATGGGATTCA
>NZ_JAWCTQ010000085.1:0-6380 GCF_032423885.1 Streptomyces tamarix
CCCCCCCCCTCCTCCGTCTTCTCCGCCTTCTCTGCCCTTTTCCGTCTCCCCGTCCTTCCCGTCTTCCCCGTCCTCGCCGCCGCTACGGCATCCGCACCTGTACGGCGCGGGCGAGCCGGTCGTGGAGGCCGCGGCCGTCGCGGTCCCAGATCAGGGCGGGGACGGCGAGGCAGAGCAGCGCGGTGCGGACGACGGCGCGGCCGAAGCGGAGCCGCTCGCCGTCCTCGGCGATGACGCGCAGGCCGAGGAACCGCTTGCCGGGGGTGCAGCCGATGGTGCCGACGGTGAGGACGCCGAGGAGGAACAGCACACCGAGGGCCCAGTTGCCCGCCGCGTTCCAGTCACCTCGAGTGATCAATCCGTATGCGATGACCATGCAGAGGGACCAGTCGATGAAGAGTGCGCCGAAGCGCCGCCCGAGCGGGGCGACGGAGCCGGGTCCCGTCTCCGGCAGACCGAGCCGTTCGCCCCGGTAGCCGAAGTCGGCGCCCATCTCCTCGGCCGCCGCACGCGGCCCGGAGAGCCACGATCCGATTACTCGCCTGTTGTCCACCCGTACACGGTACTGCGCCCACTTTTGATCACCGCGGGCCGGGCCGCCGGGGCGCGCGGCACACCCGTCCGCCGGGCCCCGGCAGCCGCACCGGTTAACTTGGGCGAAACAAATGGGTCATGCTTGAGAAATCCCCCGTACCTATGGTCGGGTCCAGCGTGGGCCACCGCACTGGTCCCGCGACCGAATCGCAACCCCGCCCTCCCCCGGGTGGGAGGAGGAGGAGTTGGATGTTCCAGAACGCCGACGAAGCCCAGAAGTTCATCAAGGACAACGACGTCAAGATGGTCGACGTCCGGTTCTGCGACCTTCCGGGAGTGATGCAGCACTTCACGATCCCGGCGACGGCGTTCGACCCGTCCGAGGAGCTGGCCTTCGACGGCTCGTCGATCCGCGGTTTCCAGGCCATCCACGAGTCGGACATGGCCCTGCGCGCGGACCTGTCGACGGCGCGTCTCGACCCGTTCCGCCGGGACAAGACGCTGAACATCAACTTCTTCATCCACGACCCGATCACGGGTGAGCAGTACAGCCGCGACCCGCGCAACATCGCGAAGAAGGCGGAGGCGTACCTCGCCTCCACCGGCATCGCCGACACGGCGTTCTTCGGCCCGGAGGCGGAGTTCTACGTCTTTGACTCCGTCCGCTTCAACACGTCCGCGAACGAGGGCTTCTACCACATCGACTCCGAGGCGGGCGCCTGGAACACCGGTGCGGTCGAGGACAACCGCGGCTACAAGGTCCGCTACAAGGGCGGCTACTTCCCCGCCCCGCCGGTCGACCACTTCGCCGACCTGCGCGCGGAGATCTCCCTGGAGCTGGAGAAGGTCGGCCTCCAGGTCGAGCGCCAGCACCACGAGGTGGGCACCGCCGGCCAGGCGGAGATCAACTACAAGTTCAACACGCTGCTCGCCGCCGCCGACGACCTGATGCTCTTCAAGTACATCGTGAAGAACGTCGCGTGGCGCAACGGCAAGACCGCGACCTTCATGCCGAAGCCGATCTTCGGTGACAACGGTTCGGGCATGCACGTCCACCAGTCCCTGTGGTCCGGCGGCGAGCCGCTGTTCTACGACGAGCAGGGCTACGCCGGCCTGTCGGACACCGCCCGCTACTACATCGGCGGCATCCTGAAGCACGCCCCGTCGCTGCTGGCCTTCACCAACCCGACGGTCAACTCGTACCACCGCCTGGTGCCGGGCTTCGAGGCGCCGGTGAACCTGGTGTACTCGCAGCGCAACCGCTCGGCTGCGATGCGCATCCCGATCACGGGCTCGAACCCGAAGGCCAAGCGCGTCGAGTTCCGCGCCCCGGACCCGTCCTCCAACCCGTACCTGGCCTTCTCGGCCCTCCTCCTCGCGGGCCTGGACGGCATCAAGAACAAGATCGAGCCGGCGGAGCCGATCGACAAGGACCTGTACGAGCTGGCCCCCGAGGAGCACGCGGGCGTCGCCCAGGTCCCGACCTCCCTCCCCGCGGTCCTCGACGCCCTGGAGGCGGACAACGAGTACCTCCAGGCGGGCGGCGTCTTCACGTCCGACCTGATCGAGACGTGGATCGACTACAAGCGCACCAACGAGATCGCCCCGATCCAGCTCCGCCCGCACCCGCACGAGTTCGAGCTCTACTTCGACCTGTAAACCACAGGGTCGGGTGACCTGGGCCGAGCTCCTGGAAACAGGGGGTGGGCTGTGAAGCTCTTCTCAGCAGTTCTCACTGTCACCGCTTGCTTTCCGCCCCCTTGTGCACCGAGGGTGCAACGCTCGGCCGATTCTCCGACTTAGCATCAGAAACAACAACGAGGGCCGCTACCCCACCTATGGGGTAGCGGCCCTCGCTGGCTCGTCCAGGTTCTTTGTGCGGCGGCAGCCTTCTTCTAGTGATGAGCCGGGCTGGCGACCTCCAGCGATCGTTTCTTGAGGCGCTGACCTGGCTTTCTTACTGGCCAGCCCGCCTCTGGACCGGCCGAGCCCGGGCTACAAAGCCCCCTCTTCTCGCCCTGGCCACGTACCGGTGAGCCCAGACGATCGTGGAGTCGATCGACACCAGCCACTCAATGCCCCCAGCCGCGTCGGCCTTCACCTGGGCGACCCGCAGCATCCGGTCGAAGGGCCGCCTTTGGCCCACCTACGAAAACGGGTGTGGAGCGTGACCCAGGAGCCATACCGCTTAGGTACCTCCCGCCAGGCCACCCTGGCCCGGAACTTCCACACGATCCTGTTGAGGGCCATCCGGTCGTCCAACCGTCTACTGCCCCGCTCAGACCGAAGCAACAACGGCTCCACGAAGACCCACTCGGCATCGGACAGCTTATGGCGACGTATCACCCGACCATAACCCCGACATAAGGTCATTTGACGACAGCCCATAGGACACTTCCGCAGTTCGACACGAAGCTGGAGAAACGTGGGGTACAGTGCGTACTCAGCTACTGGGCTGCGGAGGTCCAGACGCCAGCAAAAGTACGTGAGCCCGGCACTCACCGAAGCTGCGCAAAGGTGTGGAGCACCTACTTCGCGAGGTAACAAGGTTTGGACTCACAAGGTATGTGACCCTGACGCGCTGACCGGGCAGCGACGAGGTGAAGCATGCCCGTAAGCCCGCGCAAGTCGGCGGCTCGCAGCCGCGCCCTCTACACCGGCGAAAAGTTGGCTGCAGCGCAAGCTGGAATTCCCCGAGACCACACCATCGGCCTAGACACGTGTCGGCCAGAACAGAGTGAGTTTCGCGCACTACTCGCGCTCGGTTACCTAAACCGCGGGGTGGACTATGCCGGTCCGGCCGGGTGGCATCTCGCCGTCCTCTCCTCATACACCGTCACTGTCTCCCCGCGCTTCGAGCGCATGGTGATTATCACCGACGTTCCTCACAATATCGCCAGTCGCCTACTTCGCGGCCCTAGTGGAGGAAGCGGACTTCCCGGCCTCCGTGTTGAAGAACACCGAGGGAATGGAAGCTACATCATGCGACACATGCCGACTGCTGCGCAGTTCGTGGTCACAGGCAATCCCTCCGGGAAGCCGGTCGGCATACGAAACGATCCATATATCGACCACCTAACCACCGACACGCCGCTCACCACCCTCGAAGAGGAGCAGTTGGGCAGCCTGCCGAGCATGACTGCGGACGCACGCCACCTCTTGGCCGGCGTCTTCTGCAGGATCACCACACGGGACCCTTACGGCGCGTGGGCGATCGGAAACTGGTTCTACGACCCCCTGGAGCGCCCCGGCTGGCTAGACAGTTCTAATCGACCCGGCTATCGAAGGCTTCATGGATCCGGCGACAGATGGGAGCTGCAGTGGGACGCGCACCCCCACCTAGAAGACCTTGTTTCGGCAATGACCGACCCGGTCATCGGAATTCCCGGAGCTAAGGCAGTATCAACAGATGGCCGTCCTGCTATCACTTTCGGAGGCTCTACGCTACTTCTTCATTCACGACGCGCCTAGGACCTGTCTGATAATTGATCTTGTGGTGGGTCGGGGTGAGCTGACGGATGCGGCGTGGGGGCGGATAGCGCCCCTGCTGCCGGGTGTTGACGGACGGGGTCGTCCGTGGCGGGATCACCGGCAGGTGATCAATGGGGTGTTGTGGCGGTTGCGGACGGGGGCTCCGTGGCGTGACCTGCCAGAACGCTATGGGCCGTGGCAGACGGCCTATGAACGGTTCGCCCGCTGGGAGGCGGACGGAACCTGGGCTCGCCTGCTCGAGCAGGTCCAGGTTCGCGACGACTCCGTCGGAGCCGTGGAGTGGACGGTGTCGGTCGACTCCACGATCAGCCGGGCTCATCAGCACGCCGCCGACGCCCGCAAAAAGGGGCGGCGGCGGGGGACGAACTGGAAGATCCGGCATGTCCGTCGGCTGGCCAGGCGCTGGGCCGGTCCCGCGGCGGGCTGCCGAGTAGCCGGGAGGAATCTCACCTCCCGGCTCTCACAGAACCGTGCGTAACAGTCTCCCGTTACACGGCTCTTGTCGTCCTGTTCGTCAGGTCATCACGGATGCCACGGTGCAACGCCAGTGCGCGAACATGCGGGGATAGCGTCGAGCGATTTCCTGCATCTTCGCGATGGCTTTCCGTTCAGCCGCGAGCCGCTTGTACTTCTGGCGGATCCAGCGCACCAGGTAGGCGTTGATGCGCATCAGGAAGGGATTCAGTTCCCACAGCCTGAACCGGCCGTAGTAGTTGATCCAGCCGGCCACGACAGGGTTGATCCTGCGGGCCAGCTCTTTGAAGGAGAGATCGGACCGGGTGTGCAAACGCCAGGAGCGCACTTCCCGTCCCATCTTCTTCAGGGCATCGCTGCTGACAGCAGGATCGAACGACTGAAACGACTTGCCGTATCGGTCCTGGTTCTGCCTGGCGCGGAACGTGTAGCCGAGGAAGGTGAACGCCGTGTGCTCGAAGGAGCCGCGCCGTTTGCCGTCTTTGCAGTACACGATCCGGGTCTTGGCCGGGTGCAGTCGCAGTCCGACCTCGGCCATCCTGTTCGTGAGTGCGGCCAGTACCTGTCGGGCCTGGCGCTCGGTGACGCAGTGCAGGACCGCGTCGTCCGCATACCGTTCGAACCAGATGTTCGGGAACTCCCGCGCCATCCAGGTATCGAACGCATAGTGCAGGAACAGGTTCGCCAGCACGGGAGAGACCGGCGCCCCTTGCGGGGTTCCGCGCTCCCGTTCCAGCAGTGAACCGTCGGGCATGGCAAGCGGCGCGTGGAGCCACCGCCGCACATACAATTTCGCCCAAACGGCGTCGGTGTGAGCTTCCACCGCCTTGACCAGCAGGTCCCAGGGCACACTGTCGAAGAACTTGGCGATGTCAAACTCCACCACCCAGTCCCGCTTCCAGCAGCGCTCCCGGCATCTTTCCACCGCGTCCAAGGCAGACCGTCCGGGCCGGTATCCGTAACTGTCGGGATGGAAAATCGGCTCCACCCTTCGCATGAGATGCCGGGCCACCACAGTCTGGGCCACACGGTCAGCGACAGCGGGAATGCCGAGCATTCTCGTGCCGCCGCCATTCGGCTTGGGAATCTCCACAGCGCGCACCGGAGGAGGGAAGTACGAGCCCGAAGACATTCGGTTCCAGACCTTGTACAGATTGCCCTTCAGGTCCTTCTCGAAGTCCTGGATGCTCTGCCCGTCCAGTCCAGCTGCGCCCTTGTTCGCCCTGACTTCCTCCCACGCTTCCTTGACTTCCCACTTCGAAATGTCAAACGGCTTGATCTGAGACTTCAACTGGCCCATCGCACTCCTCCCGGACATAGTCCGGTTGATGTGATCAACACAGTCACGAACGACCCGGCCCCTTCGCTCCACCCCCATTACAGAGGCTTCGTCACTACTACGAGCCGGTCCGTCAGCAGGCCCCGCGTCGGTACTCGACCCCTCGCGGTGTCCGCCGCTTGGAGCACTCCCTCTCCCCCGCGCCGTGGCGGAGCGTGTCGCGACCTGCCTTCTCCTGTTCCATGCGAAAGCAGCAGACTGGACTCGCGTCGCCTACATGCCGGACACCACCTGGCCAATAAACGGGCGCCCGCCAGGCTCATCCCGGGATAGTGGTCACATTCCGGTTTTGATGTCGTCTTCATCTTTTTCGACACGTCAGCAGCGATTCACTTGCGTTCGCCTTCCCAGTCCCCACCTGACGCCTCTTACGGCGCCTTTTCCTCATCGCTCACCACGACGGTCTTCAGCCAACGCAGCATGAGGCGGTTTGGAGCCTCCCCCCCGCAGGGCGACTCCGAAAGGCCGACCTTCATCTCTCGCACAGCACCATTTCCAGAAGCTGTCCTACTACCAACTCCCTTTCATGTTCAGGACACAA
>NZ_JAWCTQ010000086.1:0-5320 GCF_032423885.1 Streptomyces tamarix
GGACTCCGAGGTGAAGAGACGACGGGACACAACGCTCCCTGGGTTTGCAGCGGCTGCTGGCTGATCGTTGGTGGACCGGCAGGGGGCTGCGCCCCGCGTCGTTCCGCGAACAGTTTATCGGGCACTCTCGGGCGTGGGGCCAGGCGTCTCGCACAGCGGGAGGCTGATTGGCCACATCGGCCCCACCACCGACGGCAAGATCACCTTTTTGTACGGGGGGAGTTGCCCGGCTTGCGGGGGTGGGCCGACTGTGAGGGGAATCACGGGATTCACCCTCATGGCAGACGCGGCACCACCAGGTCCCACACGGTGTCCGCGAGGGCCTCCTTCGGGCCGTACGGGACGGGGGTCTCGGTGCCGTCGGAGCCGAGGACGACGGCCTCGTTCTCTTCGGAGCCGAAGGTCTTGCGCTCCCCCACCTCGTTGACGACGAGCAGGTCGCAGCCCTTGCGGCGGAGCTTGTCGCGGCCGTTCGCGAGGACGTCGTCGGTCTCGGCGGCGAAGCCGACGACGACCTGGCCGGGGCGGGCGCGGTCGGCGGAGAGCTCCGCGAGGACGTCCGGGTTGCGGACGAGGACGACGGGCGCGGGCTCCTCCCCCTCCCGCTTCTTGATCTTGCCTTCGGCGTACGCGGCGGGGCGGAAGTCCGCCACGGCCGCGGCCATGACGACGGCGTCGGCGTCGGCGGCGGCCTTCAGGACGGCTTCGCGCAGCTGGACGGCCGTGCCGACGTGGACGACGTCGACCCCGGCCGGGTCGGGCATGCCGGTGTTGGCCTCGACGAGCGTGACGCGGGCGCCGCGCGCGGCGGCGGTGCGGGCGAGGGCGTAGCCCTGCTTGCCGGAGGAGCGGTTCCCCAGGTAGCGGACGGGGTCGAGCGGCTCGCGGGTGCCGCCGGCGCTGACCACGACGTGGCGGCCCGCGAGGTCGGGCGCGGCGGCGCCGCGGGCGAGGACCCGGCGGCAGACCTCGAAGATCTCGGCGGGATCGGGGAGCCGGCCCTTGCCCGTGTCGACGCCGGTGAGGCGGCCGACGGCGGGCTCGATGACCACGGCGCCGCGGCGGCGCAGCGTGGCGACGTTCTCCTGGGTGGCCGGGTGCTCCCACATCTCGGTGTGCATGGCGGGGGCGAAGACGACCGGGCAGCGGGCGGTGAGCAGCGTGTTGGTGAGGAGGTCGTCGGCGAGGCCGTGGGCGGCCTTGGCGAGCATGTCGGCGGTGCAGGGGGCGACGACGACGAGGTCGGCGGTCTGTCCGATGCGGACGTGCGGGACCTCGTGGACGTCGTCCCAGACCTGGTCGGAGACCGGGTTGCCGGAGAGCGCGGACCAGGTCGCGGCGCCGACGAAGTGGAGGGCCGACGCGGTCGGGACGACCCGTACGTCATGGCCCGACTCGGTCAGCCGACGCAGCAGTTCGCACGCCTTGTAGGCGGCGATGCCGCCGCTGACTCCGAGGACGACCTTGGGCTTGGACTCGGGCACTGCGCCTCCCGCTCTGAGGGTTGGTACGGCGTCCCGGATTCCGGGACCGCGCGCCTTCCGGGCCGGACGCTCACCGGGCCCCGCGGCTTCCAGGACACACCGCAGGCCCGGCGGACGCCCGCCGGGCCTGGTGATGACGGGGAGCGCTTACTGCGCCGGGCCCTCGACGGCCTCGGAGGTCAGCAGGCCCGCGTTGATCTCCCGCAGGGCGATCGAGAGGGGCTTCTCGTGGACGTGGGTGTCCACCAGCGGACCGACGTACTCGAGCAGGCCCTCACCGAGCTGCGAGTAGTACGCGTTGATCTGCCGCGCGCGCTTGGCCGCGTAGATCACGAGGCTGTACTTCGAGTCCGTGGCCTCGAGCAGCTCGTCGATCGGCGGGTTGATGATGCCCTCGGGCGCGGTGATGGAAGAGGACACGCTCTACCTTCCGAAAAAGTGGACAAAGAGAATCAGACAACGTCCATCAAGGCTAGCAGCTCACGCGCCACGTCCTCGACGGAGGTGTTGACCAGGGTGGCGTCGAACTCGGACTCGGCCGCGAGCTCCACCTTGGCCGCCGCCAGGCGCCGCTCGATGACCTCGGGCGACTCGGTGCCGCGCCCGGTGAGGCGGCGGACCAGCTCGTCCCAGCTCGGCGGGGCGAGGAAGACCAGCTGGGCGTCGGGCATGGACTCGCGGACCAGGCGGGCGCCCTGGAGGTCGATCTCCAGGAGGACGGGCTCGCCGGCCTCCAGCCGGTCCTGGACGGCCCGGCGCGGCGTGCCGTAGCGGTTGCCGGCGAACTCGGCCCACTCCAGCAGCTCGCCGTTGGCGATGAGCTTGTCGAACTCGTCGTCCGTGACGAAGTAGTACTGCACGCCGTCCTGCTCGCCGGGGCGCGGCTTGCGGGTCGTGGCCGACACCGAGAGCCAGACCTCCGGGTGGACCTTGCGCATATGGGCGACGACCGTGCTCTTGCCGACCCCGGAGGGGCCGGAGAGCACGGTCAGCCGCGGACGTACGTCCGGGGGCTCGGGGGTCGTCCCCCGGGATGTTGCAGCCATGGGGCGATTATTCCAGCTTCCGGGAGTGCCCTGGACGCCAGGTATCGGCCGTCAGGCCTTGGAGCCGCCGAACTCGCGCTCCAGGGAGGCGATCTGGTTGGAGCCGAGTCCGCGGACGCGGCGGCTCTCGGAGATGCCCAGCCGCTCCATGATCTGCTTGGCGCGGACCTTGCCCACGCCCGGCAGGGACTCCAGGAGGGCGGAGACCTTCATCTTGCCGATGACGTCGTTCTCCTGGCCCTGCTTGATGACCTCGTGGAGCGAGGCGCCGGAGTGCTTGAGTCGATTCTTGACCTCGGCCCGCTCCCGGCGAGCCGCGGCGGCCTTTTCGAGCGCGGCTGCGCGCTGTTCAGGGGTAAGGGGCGGAAGAGCCACGCCTACGTCACCTCGGATGTCGAACTGTCGGATACGGACCGGTGAGGAACCTAGTCGGCCCACACCAAGGGAGCAACGAGCAACGCAGTGACCGCTGCGAACGCTGACTCTCGTCGGAGACTAGCGGCCGAGGCCGCCAGAGTCAGCGAGAACAGCGGAAAAGTCCTGGTCAGCATCGATCCTGCCAGACAAACAAGACATAACGCCCTCGTTTGGGGCCCGATTCCGTCAACAACCGTCACGGGCCGTTCCGCGGACGACACGCCGGAGCGGGGCCGGGCGCCCGCCGACGGGGCGGGCGCCCGTGAGGTACGTCACAGTCACCGCGGGCTCAGCCGCCGACGGCGGCCCGTACCTCGTCCGCGTACCGCTCCGCCGCGCCCCGCAGGGCCGCCGCGTCCGGGCCGTGCCGCAGGACGCCGCGGCTGACGTTCGGGACGACGTTGCGCACGGCGGCGCCGAAGACCGCCGGGAGGTCGGCCGGGGTGGCGCCCTGCGCGCCGATGCCCGGCGCCAGGAGGGGGCCGTTGACGTCGAGGTCGAAGGAGGACAGGTCGCCGAGGGTGGCACCGACCACCGCGCCGAAGGAGCCCATGGGGGTCTCCCCCGCGTTCTCCTCGGCGAGGTGCGCCAGCACGGTCGCCCCGACGGTCCGCCCGTCCGCGCGCACGGCCCGCTGGACCTCGGCGCCCTCCGGGTTGGAGGTCAGGGCGAGGACGAACAGGCCGGCGCCGCTCTCGCGCGCGAGGTCGACGGCCGGCTTCAGCGAGCCGTAGCCCAGGTACGGGGAGACGGTCAGCGCGTCCGAGAACAGGGGCGCGTCCTTCCGCAGGAACGTCTCGGCGTACGCGGCCATGGTGGAGCCGATGTCGCCGCGCTTGGCGTCCATGACGACGAGGGCGCCGGCGTCCCGCAGATCGGCGACGGCCCTCTCCAGGACCGCGACGCCGCGTGAGCCGAACCGCTCGAAGAAGGCGCTCTGCGGCTTGAAGACGGCGACGGTGCCGGCCAGCGCGTCCACGACGGTGCGGGTGAAGGTCTCCAGGCCGCCGACGTCGTCCGCGAGGCCCCAGGCGGAGAGCAGGGAGGCGTGCGGGTCGATGCCGACGCAGAGCGGGCCGCGCGCGTCCATCGCCTCGCGGAGGCGGGCGCCGAAGGGTACGGGGGTCACTGGGCGGCCTTTCGGGTGTCCGCGCCGACGGCGTCGGCGAGGGTGGCGTACGGGGATGCCTTGAGCCGGGCCGCGAGGCCCTTGTGGACGGCGCGGGCGTAGAAGGGGCCCTCGTAGATGAAGGCGCTGTAGCCCTGGACGAGGGTGGCGCCGGCGAGGATGCGCTGCCAGGCGTCCTCGGCGTTCTCGATGCCGCCGACGCCGACGAGGACGAGCCGGTCGCCCACGCGCGCGTAGAGGCGGCGCAGGACCTCCAGGGACCGCTCCTTGAGCGGGGCGCCGGACAGGCCGCCGGTCTCCGCGACGAGCGCCGGGTCGGACACGAGACCGAGGCCGTCGCGGGCGATGGTCGTGTTGGTGGCGATGATCCCGTCCAGGCCCAGTTCCACGGCGAGGTCGGCGACGGCGTCGACGTCCTCGTCGGCCAGGTCGGGGGCGATCTTCACCAGGAGCGGGACGCGGCGGCCGGCGACCGCGCGGTCGGCGGCCTCCCGGACGGCGGTGAGCAGCGGGCGGAGCGCCTCCGTGGCCTGGAGGTCGCGCAGACCGGGCGTGTTGGGCGAGGAGACGTTGACGACGAGGTAGTCGGCGTGGCGGGCCAGGCGCTCGGTGGACTTCACGTAGTCCGCGACGGCCTCGGCCTCGGGGACGGCCTTGGTCTTGCCGATGTTGACGCCGACGACCGTCTTGAAGACCGGCACGCGTGCGCGCAGCCGGCGCGCGACGGCGGCGGAGCCCTCGTTGTTGAAGCCCATGCGGTTGATCAGGGCGCGGTCCGGCACGAGGCGGAAGAGGCGCTTCTTGGGGTTGCCGGGCTGCGGCTCGCCGGTGACCGTGCCGATCTCGACGTGGTCGAAGCCGAGCATCGCCATGCCGTCGATCGCGACGGCGTTCTTGTCGAAGCCCGCGGCGAGGCCGAAGGGGCCGTGCATGCGCAGGCCGAGGGCCTCGGTGCGCAGCTCCCTGTGGCGGGGTGCCAGGACGGCGGCGGCGAAGGTGCGCAGCACGGGGACGGCGGCCAGGAGCCGGATCCAGCGGACGGCCAGGTGGTGGGCGCGCTCCGGGTCCATCCGCTTGAAGACGAGGCGGAAGAAGAGTTCGTACATCTCGGTGGGTGTCCTCATGAGGAGGGGGACACCGTGGTGACGGTGTCCCCCTCGTGGGCTGCTAGTCGCGGGCCGCGATCAGGCGTTCGGCGTGTTCCTGGAGGGAGCGGACGCCGACCCCTCCGTGGTTGAGGGCGT
>NZ_JAWCTQ010000087.1:0-5059 GCF_032423885.1 Streptomyces tamarix
GCGCCCGGGCCCCCGGGGCGGGGGGCCCCGGGCCGTTCCGGGGCCGGTGGGTCAGGAGACGGGCGCGTACTCCGCGTTCCACGCCTCGACGGAGTCGGCGGCCCGGTCGAAGGCCTCCACCCGCGCCAGGAAGTCCGCGCTGTGGTCGGTGAGCAGCGTCAGCGGCTCCCCGTCGCCGTGCCGTACGAGCAGCAGCGCCTGCCCCTGCACCGTCCGCGGCAGGCCCAGCCACCGCACCGGCTGCTGCACGGTCCGCAGCGACGCGGCCCGGGCCCACGGCACCGTGACGGTGCGGAAGAACCGCACCTGACGCACCCCGTGCCGGCTCACCCACGTGCCGACGCGCAGCAGCCGCAGCGCCACCGCGATGACCAGCGCCGCGGCGCCCAGACACGCGCCCGCGGCCGGCAGGGCCCCGGCCAGCGCGATGATCAGGGTCGCCAGCAGCATGAAGGAGGCGATCAGCAGGGCCAGGGCCGCCGCGATCACCCGCCAGGGGCCGGGCCGGTAGGGGCGACGCCACTGGTCGTGGTCGTCGAACGGGAGCGCGATGTCGCCGCTCGTGGCTTCGAAAGCGCGGTCGGCCGTCAGGAAGGGCAGGGGCACGACAGATCCTTAACTCTTTGCACGCTCGTTCGGGCTGTGCCCGGTGAGGCTACCCAGCGCCCCCGCACCCGGCCACAGCAGGGGCGCGTACGGGTCAACGGCCCTGGGAGGCCTCGGACTGCTGCGCGTGCCCGGCCTGCGGGCCGGCCTGCAGTGCCGGCATCCCGAACAGCAGCGACCCCACGAGCCCGGCCACCACGGTCAGTCCGATCAGCGTACGGCCGGCGATCTCCGAGAGGCCGGGACGCTGCCGTGCCGGAGGGGTGACGTTACTGCGGAAGCGGTCGGTCTCCGCGACGAACGCGAACGGGACGGCCTCTCGCCGGGGGTGCATGGTGTGCTCTCCTCCTGTGTCGACAGTGGAATGCCGCTACTACCCGATACAGACGCTTGTACGAGCGGTTTGGTGCCCCGATCCGCCGAACCACCGGCGGCGAAGCCCCGACCTCGTTCTGGCTAGAGTAGGCGCGCCCGTCTACGCCACGCCGGAAGGACACCCGTGCCCCCCACTCCCGCTGAGAGCGCCAAGCTGCACTTCCGCAGTGATGTGACCGTTGACCTGGTCAGGAGCAGCGCCCATGACTCGGACGTGCTCTGGGCGGCCCGCGTCTCGACCGCCGGGGAGCAGTCGCTCGAGGAGCTCACGAAGGACCCGGAGCGCTCCAAGGGGCTGATCAACTACCTGATGCGGGACCGGCACGGCAGCCCCTTCGAGCACAACTCGATGACGTTCTTCATCAGCGCCCCGATCTTCGTCTTCCGCGAGTTCATGCGGCACCGCGTGGGCTGGTCGTACAACGAGGAGTCGGGCCGCTACCGGGAGCTCCAGCCGGTCTTCTACGTCCCGGACGCCTCCCGCAAGCTGGTCCAGGAGGGCCGCCCCGGCAAGTACGTCTTCGTCGAGGGCACGCAGGAGCAGCACGAGCTCGTCTCGCGCGCGATGGAGGAGTCGTACCTCCAGGCGTACGAGGCGTACCAGGAGATGCTCGCCGCCGGCGTCGCCCGCGAGGTCGCCCGCTCGGTCCTCCCCGTCGGTCTCTACTCGTCCATGTACGCCACGTGCAACGCCCGCTCGCTGATGCACTTCCTGGGCCTGCGCACCCAGCACGAGCTGGCGAAGGTCCCCTCCTTCCCGCAGCGGGAGATCGAGATGGTCGGCGAGCGCATGGAGGCGGAGTGGGCCAGGCTCATGCCGCTGACGCACGCCGCCTTCAACAAGAACGGCCGCGTCGCGCCGTAGCGCGGACCCGCCGGTCCCGGGGTCCGGGGCTGTACGGACGTACGGATGTACTGTCCGAAGTGTCCGTATTGCGGCGCTCTGAGAAGTTCATCTAGGCTGATCAAACGGACCCGGCACTGCTTGAACCCCCGAGCAGGCGGTGCCGGGCTCCGCTCCAGCCCGTCCCCGAGGGAACCCCACGCGCTGAGCAGCGAGTAGCGTGTTACCCATGGCTCCGATCTCCACTCCGCAGACCCCCTTCGGGAGGGTCCTCACCGCCATGGTCACGCCCTTCACGGCGGACGGCGCGCTCGACATCGACGGCGCTCAGCGGCTCGCCGCCCACCTCGTGGACGCGGGCAACGACGGCCTGGTCGTCAACGGCACCACCGGCGAGTCCCCGACCACCAGCGACGCGGAGAAAGACCAGCTCGTACGAGCGGTCCTGGAGGCGGTGGGCGACCGCGCCCACGTCATCGCGGGCATCGGCACCAATGACACCCGTCACACCCTCGAACTGGCCCGGGCCGCGGAGCGCGCCGGCGCGCACGGCCTGCTCGCCGTCACGCCGTACTACAACAAGCCCCCGCAAGAGGGCCTGTACCGGCACTTCACGGCCGTCGCCGACGCCACCGGGCTCCCCGTGATGCTCTACGACATCCCGGGCCGCAGCGGCGTCCCCATCGACACCGAGACGATCGTCCGCCTCGCCGAGCACCCGCGCATCGTCGCCAACAAGGACGCCAAGGGCGACCTCGGCCGCGCCAGCTGGGCCATCGCCCGCTCGGGCCTCGCCTGGTACTCCGGCGACGACATGCTCAACCTGCCGCTGCTCTCCGTCGGCGCCGTCGGCTTCGTCTCCGTCGTCGGCCACGTGGTCACCCCCGAGCTGCGGGCCCTCCTCGACGCCCACCTCAGCGGCGACGTCCAGAAGGCCGCCGAGATCCACCAGAAGCTGCTCCCGGTCTACACCGGCATGTTCCGCACGCAGGGCGTGATCACCACCAAGGCCGCCCTCGCCCTCCAGGGACTCCCCGCGGGCCCCCTGCGGCTGCCCCTCGTGGAGCTCTCCCCGGCCGCGACCGAGCAGCTGAGGACAGACCTCGCCGCCGGCGGGGTAGACCTGTGACAACGGACTTCACAACTGAATAGCAGCAACACAACCCTTTGTACCTGCATGAAAGTCACGCGCGCCACGTGTCTCAGCGGCACGTGGCGTGTGTGGTGAGGAGAGTCTTTTGAGCCATCCGCATCCTGAACTCGGTGCCCCGCCGAAGCTGCCCCCGGGCGGTCTGCGCATCACCCCGCTGGGCGGTCTCGGCGAGATCGGCCGCAACATGACCGTCTTCGAGTACGGCGGCCGACTGCTGATCGTCGACTGCGGCGTGCTCTTCCCCGAGGAGGAGCAGCCCGGCATCGACCTGATCCTGCCGGACTTCACGATCCTGAAGGACCGCCTCGACGACATCGAGGCCATCGTCCTCACCCACGGTCACGAGGACCACATCGGCGGCGTCCCGTACCTGCTCCGCCTCAAGCCGGACATCCCCCTGATCGGCTCGAAGCTGACCCTCGCCCTGATCGAGGCGAAGCTCCAGGAGCACCGCATCCGCCCCTACACCCTGGAGGTGGCCGAGGGGCAGCGCGAGGTGCTGGGCGCGTTCGACTGCGAGTTCATCGCGGTCAACCACTCCATCCCGGACGCCCTGGCCGTCGCCATCCGCACCCCCGCGGGCATGGTGGTCCACACGGGCGACTTCAAGATGGACCAGCTCCCGCTGGACAACCGCCTCACGGACCTGCACGCGTTCGCCCGGCTCAGCGAGGAGGGCATCGACCTCCTGCTCAGCGACTCCACGAACGCCGAGGTCCCCGGCTTCACCTCACACGAGCGCGACATCTCGAACGTGATGCGCTCCGTGTTCGCCGGCGCCCAGCGGCGCATCATCGTGGCGAGCTTCGCCAGCCACGTGCACCGCATCCAGCAGGTCCTCGACGCGGCGTACGAGTACGGCCGCAGGGTCGCGTTCGTCGGCCGCTCGATGGTGCGCAACATGGGCATCGCCCGTGACCTGGGCTACCTGCGCGTACCGCCGGGCCTGGTCGTCGACGTGAAGACCCTCGACGACCTGCCGGACCACGAGGTCGTGCTCGTCTGCACGGGTTCCCAGGGCGAGCCGATGGCGGCCCTGTCCCGCATGGCCAACCGCGACCACCAGATCCGCATCGTCCAGGGCGACACGGTGATCCTGGCGTCGTCCCTGATCCCGGGCAACGAGAACGCGGTCTACCGCGTGATCAACGGCCTGACCCGCTGGGGCGCGAACGTCGTCCACAAGGGCAACGCCAAGGTGCACGTCTCGGGCCACGCCTCGGCCGGCGAGCTGCTGTACTTCTACAACATCTGCAAGCCGAAGAACCTGATGCCGGTGCACGGCGAATGGCGCCACCTGCGCGCCAACGCCGAGCTGGGCGCCATGACCGGCGTCCCGAAGGACCGCATCGTCATCGCCGAGGACGGCGTGGTCGTCGACCTGGTCGACGGCAAGGCCAAGATCGTCGGCAAGGTCCAGGCGGGCTACGTGTACGTGGACGGCCTGTCGGTCGGCGACGTCACGGAGGGCGCACTCAAGGACCGCCGCATCCTCGGAGAGGAGGGCATCGTCTCGGTCTTCGTCGTGGTCGACTCCACGACCGGCAAGATCGTCGGTGGTCCGCACATCCAGGCGCGCGGCTCCGGCATCGAGGACGGAGCGTTCGACGCGGTGCTCCCGAAGGTCGAGGACGCGCTGAACAAGTCGGCCCAGGACGGCGTCGTGGAGCCCCACCAGCTCCAGCAGCTGATCCGCCGCACGATCGGCAAGTGGGTCTCGGACACGTACCGCCGTCGTCCGATGATCCTGCCCGTGGTGGTGGAGGTCTGACGCTCCACCAGGCCGGGCCGGAGCGGGGCGACCTCGATTTGCATCGGGGCGCCCCGCTCCAGTACGTTTACGGCTCCGCCCGAGGGGAACCCGGTACGTTCACGCACCGAAGGGGACCCGGAGGAGCGGAAAATCCGACTCAGAACTTCTGATAAAGTCGGAAAGCGCCGAAAGGCGAAAGGCCCTCCAACGGCCGCTGGATACGAAATTCGGACCGGGAACGGAACGGAAAACGGATCTGGTAGAGTTGGAAACACCGAAGGGAAGCGCCCGGAGGAAAGCCCGAGAGGGTGAGTACGAAGGAAGCGTT
>NZ_JAWCTQ010000088.1:0-4905 GCF_032423885.1 Streptomyces tamarix
GGGGGACCACCGACAACCACCCGGGGGGCCCGGCCGTCGGCCGTGCCCCCCTGGTCCGTTCACGCAGCTAGACCCACGTGTCCAGCCACATCCGCGACCGCCACTCGTCCATCGGGATCGTCTCCCCGGTGAACAGGGGCCAGAAGTAGATGAAGTTCCACACGATCAGCAGGACCAGGACGCCCGCGCCGACCGCGCCGATCGTGCGGCGGCGCTCGGCGCGCGCGGCGTCCGGGTCCGGGGGGCCGTCCGGGGCGCCGTCCGGGCCGGGCCGGGGCGCGGCCGGGCCGAGCATCGCGCCGATCATCATCGTGACCGCCAGGCACAGGAAGGGGACGAACACCACCGCGTAGAAGAGGAAGATCGTCCGCTCCTGGTAGTGGAACCACGGCGCCCACCCCGCCGCGACCGCGCAGGCGATCGCCCCGGCGCGCCAGTCGCGGCGGAAGAACCAGCGCCACAGCACGTACAGCAGCGCGAAGCACGCCGCCCACCACAGCAGCGGCGTCCCGATCGCCAGCACCTCGCGCGCGCACTTCTCCGCCGCGTCCGCCGGACAGCCGTCCCGGCCCTGCGCGGGCGACTCGTAGAAGTACGAGACGGGGCGGCCCAGGACGATCCAGCTCCACGGGTTCGACTCGTACGTGTGCCCCGAGGTGAGGTTGACGTGGAACGTGTACACCTCCGACTCGTAGTGCCACAGGCTCCGCCACCAGTCGGGGAACAGCCACGACCACGAGCTGTCCCGGCCCTCGCCGGTCGACGCCCAGGTGCGGAAGTAGCCCTTGTCGGACAAGATCCACCCGGTCCAGGAGGCGACGTACGCGGCCAGTGCCACCGGCACCGTCGACACGAACGCCGGCAGCACGTCCCGCTTCAGCACCGCCGCGTACGGGCGGCGCGCGCCGGCGACCCGCCGGGCGCCCACGTCCCACGCCACGGTCAGCAGCCCGAACGCGGCCATGACGTACAGGCCGTTCCACTTGGTCGCCGCGGCCAGGCCCAGCGTCACACCGGCCGCCAGCCGCCACGGCCGCCACCCCAGCCGCAGGGTCTCCGCGATCCGCGCGTCCGGCCGCAGGACCCCGTCCCCGTCGACCGGAAGGGCCGCCGCGAGCCGCCGCCGCGCCCAGTCCCGGTCCACCAGCAGGCAGCCGAACGCGGCCAGCACGAAGAACATCAGCACCTGGTCGAGGAGGGCCGTGCGGCTCATCACGAAGTGCAGTCCGTCGACGGCGAGCAGACCGCCCGCCAGGCAGCCCAGGAACGTCGACCGGAACAGCCGCCGCCCGATCCGGCACAGCATCAGCACCGACAGCGTGCCGCACACCGCCACCATGAAGCGCCAGCCGAACGGGTCGAACCCGAACAGCCACTCGCCCAGCCCGATGACCCACTTGCCGACCGGCGGGTGGACCACGTAGCCCGGGTCCACCGGGACCTGGACGGCGCCGGGGTCCGCCAGGATCGTTTTGTCGACGTCCTTCGGCCACGACCCCTCGTAGCCGTTGTGGATCAGTGCCCAGGCGTCCTTGGCGTAGTACGTCTCGTCGAATATCACCGCGTGCGGCGAGCCCAGGTTCCAGAACCGCAGCACGCCCGCGACCAGCGCCACCAGCAGCGGCCCGCCCCACGGGGCGAGGCGCAGCAGGACCCGCGCCGCCCGCGGCGGCAGCCCGAGCCCGGCCCACGGGCGGAGCGACGCCCGCGCGTACGGCGGCACCAGCCGCTCCCGCAGCCCCGGCACCCCGCGCGGGGCGTACCCGAACCGGCGCAGGCGCCGCTCCCACGAGGGCGGCTCGTGTCCCCCGAGGGGGCCGGCGGCGGGCCCGCCCGGGCCGTCCTGTCCGTGCAGGGCCTCTGGCGCAGTACTGGTCACCGCGCCATCGTAGGGAACGCGCCCGCGCGACTCGCCCGGCCGGGCCGCCCGCGCGGCTGCGAGGATGGCCCCGTGACAGGAACGCTCGTACTCGCAGGTACCCCGATCGGCGACGTCGCCGACGCCCCGCCCCGCCTCGCCGCCGAGCTGGCGGAGGCCGACGTCGTCGCCGCCGAGGACACCCGCCGGCTGCGCCGCCTCACCCAGGCCCTCGGCGTGCAGCCGCGCGGCCGGGTCGTGTCGTACTTCGAGGGCAACGAGGCCGCGCGGACGCCCGAGCTGGTCGAGGCCCTCGCGGGCGGCTCCCGGGTGCTGCTGGTCACCGACGCGGGCATGCCGTCCGTCTCCGACCCCGGCTACCGGCTGGTGGCCGCCGCCGTCGAACGGGACATCAAGGTCACCGCCGTGCCCGGCCCGTCCGCCGTGCTCACCGCGCTCGCCCTGTCGGGCCTGCCCGTCGACCGGTTCTGCTTCGAGGGCTTCCCGCCCCGCAAGGCCGGCGAGCGGCTCGCCCGGCTGCGGGAGGTCGCCGCCGAGCGCCGCACGCTCGTCTACTTCGAGGCCCCGCACCGCCTCGACGACACGCTCGCCGCGATGGCCGAGGTGTTCGGCGCGGACCGGCGCGCCGCCGTGTGCCGGGAGCTGACCAAGACGTACGAGGAGGTCAAGCGCGGCGGCCTCGGGGAGCTGGCCGCGTGGGCCGCCGAGGGCGTACGGGGCGAGATCACCGTCGTCGTCGAGGGCGCCCCCGCGTCCGGGCCCGCCGACCTCGACCCGGCCGAGCTGGTCCGCCGGGTCCGGGTGCGGGAGGAGGCGGGGGAGCGGCGCAAGGAGGCGATCGCCGCCGTCGCCGCCGAGGCGGGGCTGCCCAAGCGGGAGGTGTTCGACGCCGTCGTCGCGGCGAAGAACGCCGGAGGAAACAGCCCGAACGCGGGCAAAGAGCTATCGTGAAAAGCACAGCTCTCACCCGTTGAGGCACGCCGCCAGCGAAGGCGTCCACCGCGGCGGTGGGAAGGAACCGGCATGAGCGAGACCTCCAGCATCCCGGTCGGCCACGAGGCGTACGCCTTCGCCTGCATGAGGTGTGGTTACGGCTGGGAGCAGGCGTACGACATCGAGCACCACACGGACATCACCGGTCACGACTTCGTCGTCTACCGCAGCGAGGGCCGGCGCGTGCCCTCGCCCCTGTCGAAACCGACGTGCCCCAACTGCGGGCGGCACGTGGTGCGCATCATGGGCCCCGGCCGGATCTCGACGGTGCTCGACCACGGCGAGCACCCGGCCGCCGGGTCCGGCGCGACGCTCCGGAGGGCCGCCATCCCGGTGGCGACGGCCGGGCCGATCGGCCAGGAGCTGGAGGAGAAGCCGCCGCCCGGCGCGGACGCCGCGGCGGGACCGGAGGCGGCCGGTCCGTCCGGGGCGACCCGCGTGGGGGAGCCGGAGCCGCGCCGCAGGCACCTGCCGCACCTGTTCCACCGGAGGTGACGCCGCCGGTGCCGGTCGGTGCCGGCGCCGGTGGGGGCCGACGGGACCGGGGCCGAGGGAACCGGGACTGGTGGGGGCCGCCGGTGCCGGTGAGGGCCGGTGGAGCCGACGGGGGCCGGTGCCGGCGGGGGCCGGGGCGGGGGCTTCCGCACGATCTACGATCGGGGCATGAGTGCCAAGGACGCCCCGCCGCCGCTGCCCGAGCCCCTGCCCGTCGCGGTGGCCGACTCGCACACCCACCTCGACATGCAGTCCGGCACGGTCGAGGAGGCCCTGACCAAGGCCGGGCTCGTCGGCGTCGAGACCGTCGTCCAGGTCGGCTGCGACCTGAAGGGCTCGCGGTGGGCGGCGGAGACGGCCGCCCAGTACGCCAACGTCCACGCCGCCGTCGCCCTCCACCCCAACGAGGCGCCGCGCATCGTGCTCGGCGACCCCGACGGATGGTCGCGCCAGGGCGCGCGGGAGGCCGGCGGGGACGCGGCGCTCGACGACGCGCTCGCGGAGATCGACCGGCTGGCCGCCCTCGACCACGTGAAGGCCGTGGGCGAGACGGGCCTCGACCACTTCCGTACGGGACCCGAGGGCAAGGAGGCGCAGGAGCGCTCGTTCCGCGCCCACATCGAGATCGCCAAGCGGCACGGCAAGACCCTCGTCATCCACGACCGCGAGGCCCACGACGACGTGCTGCGGGTCCTCGCCGAGGAGGGCGCCCCGGAGCGGACCGTCTTCCACTGCTACTCCGGCGACGCCGACATGGCCCGCGTCTGCGCCGAGCGCGGCTACTACATGTCCTTCGCCGGGAACGTCACCTTCAAGAACGCCCAGCCGCTGCGCGACGCCCTCGCCGTCGCCCCGCTGGAGCTGGTCCTCGTCGAGACGGACGCGCCGTTCCTCACCCCCGCCCCTTACCGGGGCAGGCCCAACGCGCCGTACCTGATCCCGGTCACCGTCCGCGCCATGGCGGACGTGCGGGGGGTCGGGGAGGAGGCCATGGCGACGGCGATCGCCGAGAACACCACGCGGGCGTTCGATTACTGAGTGGCGGCGGGCGGGCGCAGCGACACGGCGACACGACGCTGAGTAGCCGAGTGGCTTTGGAGAGTGACGACTGTTCGACTAGGGTCCCGGCCTCGTGAAGACCTCACGAGGCAGTCACCGGACCCCCGCCGGCTCCCGCCGCGCCGCCCGCCACCGCACCACCGAACCGCCCGCCGCCCCGCACCCCGTCCCGCCCACCCCCGAGTGCCCTGCTGGGAACTCCGCCCGGCGGCCCGCCCAGGACTCCGCCCCGCCGGCCGAATCACCCGCCGAACCGCCCGGCGCCGAGCCCTCCGCCGAGTCCCCCGCCCCGCGCTCCACCAAGGCCGCCCCCCGCCCCGCCGAGTCCCCCGCCCCGCGCTCCACCAAGGCCGCCCCCCGCCCCGCTAAGCCCCCCACCCCATCAGCCGAGCCCCCCACCTCGCCCGCCGAACCGCCCGCCGCCAAGCCCCCCGCCAAGGACCCCGCCCCGCGCCGCTCCAAGGACCCCGCCCCGCGCT
>NZ_JAWCTQ010000089.1:0-4725 GCF_032423885.1 Streptomyces tamarix
CGCGAACGCGCCGGAGGGCGGTCCCGACGGGCGGGACCGCCCTCCGGCGGCAACGTTTCTGCGCGGGTCAGTTCTCCTCGTGGGCGACCGCGCGGCGGGCATCGGCGTCCAGGACGCCCCAGCTGATGAGCTGCTCGGTCAGGACCGAGGGGGACTGGTCGTAGATGACCGCCAGCGTGCGCAGGTCGTCCTGGCGGATCGACAGCACCTTGCCGTTGTAGTCGCCGCGCTGGGACTGGATCGTCGCCGCGTAGCGCTGCAGCGGTCCCGCCTTCTCCTGCGGGACGTGCGCCAGGCGCTCCAGGTCCAGGACCAGCTTCGGCGGCGGCTCGGCGGCGCCGCCCGGCGTGGTGCCCGGCAGCAGCTCCTGCACCGGGACACCGTAGAAGTCGGCCAGCTCGGCGAGACGCTGCACGGTCACGGCGCGGTCGCCGCGCTCGTACGAACCGACCACGACGGCCTTCCAGCGGCCCTGGGACTTCTCCTCCACACCGTGGAGGGACAGGCCCTGCTGGGTGCGGATGGCACGGAGCTTGGCCCCGAGCTGTTTTGCGTATTCGCTGGACATATAGCTCCCTGGACACTGTTACAACGTGCGGCTCCGCCGCGTGGCTGGTAACTCACTGTGAGGTTACGCAGCGTTACTTGGGTGCGTCAAGCCGAACGGTCCGTACTGAGTCCCTTCCGGGTCCTGGTACGGTTGAAGACGCAATTCCGACGTCCTTTAAGGTCCGTCCCGTGAGGCGGAGAAGGAGGTCCGTTCCGTATGGACGCCCCCCAGCAGTCCGATGCCCGCCCCGTCCTCGAGGGTCCGGACATCGCGCGGGTCCTGACCCGCATCGCCCACGAGATCGTCGAGCGCGCCAAGGGCGCCGACGACGTCGTCCTCCTCGGCATCCCCACGCGCGGCGTGTTCCTCGCCCGGCGCCTGGCCGAGAAGCTCGAACAGATCACCGGCCGCGTCACGCCGGTCGGCTCCCTCGACATCACCATGTACCGCGACGACCTGCGCCTCCACCCGGCGCGCGCCCTCGCCCGCACCGACATCCCCGGTGACGGGGTCGACGGCCGCCTGGTGGTCCTCGTCGACGACGTGCTGTTCTCCGGCCGCACCATCCGCGCCGCCCTCGACGCGCTCGGCGACATCGGCCGCCCCCGTGCCGTACAGCTCGCCGTCCTGGTCGACCGCGGTCACCGGGAGCTGCCCATCCGCGCCGACTACGTCGGCAAGAACCTCCCCACGTCGCTGCGCGAGACGGTCAAGGTCCAGCTCTCCGAGGAGGACGGCCGCGACGCCGTGCTGCTCGGCGTGCGCGAGCCCGCCCCGACCGGCGAGAAGTAGCCACCGGCGCGTCCCGCCCTCGCCCGCGCGTCCCCCCCACCCCGCGACCCGTCCCGCGGCACGGGTTCCGGTGCGCGCGGATCCGGGCCGCCCGCCCGCGGCACGGCGGCACACCGGCCTGACCGGTGCCCGCCCGCACCCGGCCCCGGCCCGCCCGGCACGCCCACGGAACCGACCTCCCCACCCCACGGAGAACCCCCAGATGAAGCGCCACCTCATCTCGGCCGCCGACCTCACCAGGGACGACGCCGTCCTCGTCCTCGACACCGCCGAGGAAATGGCCCGCATGGCCGACCGGCCGATCAAGAAGCTGCCCACCCTCCGCGGCCGGACGATCTGCAACCTCTTCTTCGAGGACTCGACCCGCACCCGGATCTCCTTCGAGGCGGCCGAAAAGCGCCTCTCCGCCGACGTCATCAACTTCTCCGCCAAGGGCTCCAGCGTCTCCAAGGGGGAGTCCCTCAAGGACACCGCCCAGACGCTCGCCGCCATGGGCGTCGACGCCGTCGTCATCCGGCACAGCGCCTCCGGCGCCCCCTACCGGCTCGCCAACTCCGGCTGGATCGACGCGCCCGTGATCAACGCCGGCGACGGCACCCACCAGCACCCCACCCAGGCCCTCCTCGACGCCTTCACCCTGCGCCGCCGCCTCGTCGGCCACGACGCCGGCATCGGCCGGGACCTGTCCGGCAAGCGCGTCACCATCGTCGGCGACGTCCTCCACAGCCGCGTCGCCCGCTCCAACGTCGACCTGCTCCACACCCTCGGCGCCGAGGTCACCCTGGTCGCCCCGCCCACCCTCGTGCCCGTCGGCGTCGACACCTGGCCCTGCGAGGTGTCGTACGACCTCGACAGCGCCCTGCCCAAGTGCGACGCCGTCATGATGCTCCGCGTCCAGCGCGAGCGGATGAACGCCGCCTTCTTCCCCACCGAGCGCGAGTACTCCCGCCGCTACGGCCTCGACGCCGAGCGCATGGCGAAGATCCCCGAGCACGCCGTCGTCATGCACCCCGGCCCCATGGTCCGCGGCATGGAGATCACCGCCGAGGTCGCCGACTCCCCCCGCTGCACCGTCGTCGAGCAGGTCGCCAACGGCGTCTTCACCCGCATGGCCGTCCTCTACCTGCTGCTCGGCGGCAACGAGCCCGCCGTCACCCAGCCGTCGTCCCGTACCGAGGAGAAGTAACCCAGCATGAGCAAGACCCTGATCCGTGGTGCGAAGGTCCTCGGCGGCGAGGCCCAGGACGTCCTCATCGAGGACGGGACGATCGCCGCCACCGCCCCGCGGGGCGGAATCGGCTCCGACGGCACCGGCCCGAGCGCCGAGGGCGCCACCGTCGTCGAGGCCGAGGGGCTGATCCTGCTGCCCGGTCTCGTCGACCTCCACACCCACCTGCGCGAGCCCGGCCGCGAGGACTCCGAGACCGTCCTCACCGGCACCCGCGCCGCCGCGAGCGGCGGCTACACGGCCGTCTTCGCCATGGCCAACACCTTCCCCGTCGCCGACACCGCCGGCGTGGTCGAGCAGGTCTACCGCCTGGGCCGCGAGCACGGCTACTGCGACGTGCAGCCCATCGGCGCCGTCACCGTCGGCCTGGAGGGCAGGCAGCTCGCCGAGCTCGGCGCCATGCACGAGTCCGCCGCCGGCGTCACCGTCTTCTCCGACGACGGCAAGTGCGTCGACGACGCCGTGATCATGCGTCGCGCCCTGGAGTACGTGAAGGCGTTCGGCGGCGTCATCGCCCAGCACGCCCAGGAGCCCCGGCTCACCGAGGGCGCCCAGATGAACGAGGGCGTCGTCTCCGCCGAACTCGGCCTCGGCGGCTGGCCCGCCGTCGCCGAGGAGTCGATCATCGCCCGCGACGTCCTCCTCGCCGAGCACGTCGGCTCCCGCGTCCACATCTGCCACCTGTCGACCGCCGGCTCGGTCGAGATCGTCCGCTGGGCCAAGTCCCGCGGCATCGACGTCACCGCCGAAGTCACCCCGCACCACCTCCTCCTCACCGACGAGATGGTCCGCACGTACAACCCGGTCTACAAGGTCAACCCGCCGCTGCGCACCGAGCGCGACGTGATGGCCCTGCGCGAGGCCCTCGCCGACGGCACGATCGACATCGTCGCCACCGACCACGCCCCGCACCCGCACGAGGACAAGGACTGCGAGTGGGCCGCCGCCGCCATGGGCATGGTCGGCCTGGAGACCGCGCTGTCCGTGGTCCAGCACACGATGGTCGACACGGGCCTGCTCGACTGGGCGGCCGTCGCCGACCGCATGTCCTTCGCTCCCGCCCGGATCGGCGGCGCCACCGGCCACGGCCGTCCCGTCTCGGTGGGCGAGCCCGCGAACCTGACGCTGGTCGATCCGGCATACCGTGGAACCGTGGACCCCGCGGGCTTCGCCTCCCGCAGCCGCAACACCCCCTACGAGGGCCGCGAGCTGCCGGGACGCGTCACCCACACCTTCCTGCGGGGCAGGGCAACGCTCATGGACGGGAAGCTCGCGTGACACCTCTGATCCCCCTCGCCGCCGAACCCCGGTCGGCCGAGGTGACCGACTGGACCGCCCGCCTCGGCTGGGTCGGCGTCCTGCTCCTCTTCATCGCCCTCGCCTACTGGCTGATGCGCCAGGGGTGGAAGTGGCGCGTCAGCCTGCAGTCCGACCTGCCCGCGCTCCCCACCGCGCCGAAGGACCCCGGCGAGGTGACGCTCGCCCTCAGCGGCCGGTACCACGGGTCCACCACCGCCGGGCAGTGGCTCGACCGGATCGTGGCCCACGGCCTCGGCACCCGCAGCCGCGCCGAGCTCGCACTGACCGGCGCCGGGCTGGAGGTCGTACGCCCCGGGGCCACCGACTTCTTCGTCCCGGCCGACCGGCTGCGCGGGGCGCGGCTCGACAAGGGCATCGCCGGCAAGGTCCTCACCGAAGGCGGCCTGCTGGTCGTCACCTGGGCCCACGGCGACCAGCTGATCGACTCCGGCTTCCGCTCCGACCGGGCCGCCGACCACCCCGCATGGGTCACCGCCATCAATTCCCTCAGCACCGAGACCACCACGACGGAAGGCGCCGCACGATGACGACCTCCACCCGGGGAACCAGGGTTCCCGCCGTACTCGTCCTGGAGGACGGCCGCAGCTTCCGCGGCCGGGCCTACGGGGCCGTGGGGGAGACATTCGGCGAGGCCGTCTTCTCCACCGGAATGACCGGTTATCAGGAGACCTTGACCGACCCCTCCTACCACCGCCAGGTCGTCGTCATGACGGCCCCGCACGTCGGCAACACCGGCGTCAACGACGAGGACCACGAGTCCGCCCGTATCTGGGTCTCCGGATACGTGGTCCGCGACCCCGCCCGCACCCCCTCCAACTGGCGCTCCCGGCGCTCC
>NZ_JAWCTQ010000009.1:0-190353 GCF_032423885.1 Streptomyces tamarix
GAAGGTGCGCGTCGACGTCACCGCAGCCGTCGTCGCGCTCACGGCCAGCTACCGGCCCGGGCAACTGCGCCCATGGCAGCACCTGGGCGGCCGATCAGGCCCGCCACGCCGGGACGTGGGCCCAGGGCAGCACCGGCCGCCAGGCCGTCGTCATCCCGGGCCCACACCCTCACCACGCCACGCGCCAGCCGGCGCATCATGCGCGCCCCGGCCACCGACGCCCCGGTGCCCGTGCCCGTACGGGACCCGGACTGGGTCGCCCACCGCACCCGCAGCACCCGGCCAGACAAGGGAGGCACCGCCTGAGCACCGAGCAGCCGGACGCCAACGCGTACGGCCAGGAACTGGCCCGCATCAGCCACCAGTCGACGCGACACGGGGGGGGAACAGGACAGCGCGGCGCGGCAGCGGAGGCACCGCAGCAGGACGCGGAGACAGCGGAACGGCGCGGCAGCGGCGGCGTTGCGACGGGGCGGCAGCGGACGGCGCGGCGCCGCGGCCGAGGCAGCGCCACGACGGGACTGCGGCAGCAGGACCGCGAAGCGGCAGAACGCCGGCGCCGCGCCGAGCTGGCCGAGCTGGACAGCGGGGGGCGGGCGGCACGGCGGGCGGCGGCGTCGCAACGGGACCGCGAAGGCGACGGGACGGGGCGGGCGGCCGCGGGCGCGGGATGACGGCGCCGCGGGCAAGCCAGCGGCGGCGGCGGGACGGCGGCACCGCGGGCGGCACGGCGGCGCACCGGGGAATCGGACAGCGGCGGCACAGCTGCGGGCGTCCGCAGCGGCCCGGCGGTGCCACGGGCTCCAGCGGCACCGCGGCGACGACCCGGACGGGCCGAGCGACGGGGGCGGCCCGGCAGCGCGCCGGCGCCGGCGCCGCCGGGGCGGCACGTCGAGACGCCGGGCGCGGCAGGGGGCGGGGCCGCGGCGGCACAGCAGGGGCACGGGGCGGACCGAGCGGCGGACGGGGCCGGTGCCGCGCAGGCCCGGCAGCCCGAGCGGCCCGGCGGCGGGGCGGCCGCGGCGACGGGACGGCGGTGCCGCGGGCTCCAGCGGCACGGCGGCGGCAGCCCGACGGCGGACATCGCGGTGCTGCGGCCGGGGCGGCGGCGCGACGAGACAGCGGCAGCAGGGACGCCTCGGACGGCGGGACGGTGCCCCGGCGGCCCGGCGGCGCCACGGACGACTTGGGGCGGCACGCCGGGCGCGGCGGGACGCCGACCACCCGGCAGGACCGCGAAGCGGCGGCACAATGGCGCCGCACCGGCGCCGCGGGCGGCACGGGGCAGCAAGGGCGGCACGGCCACAGCGGCGGCACAACGCGGCACGGCGGCGGGCCGGGCGACACGGCCGAAGCCCGGGCGGCGGCAGGGTGCCGGCGCGGCGCCGAGCGGGCCGAACTAGAACAGCGGCGGACGGCGGCACGACGACCCGGCCAGGCGCGGCGCGCAGAACGCCGAGACGGCAAGGGCGGTGCGGCGACGGCGGCGGCCCGGCAGCGCGCCGGCGCCGCAGGGCGGCACGCCGGGACGCCAGGACGCCAGGACGCCAGGACGCCGGGACGCCAGGCGCGGCACCGCGACGCGGCCGGGGCAGCGCGGGTGGGCGGGGCGGCAGCACGGCGACCCGACGGCGGCAGGGTGTCGACGCGGCCCGGCAAGAGCAGGACAGCGGCGGCGCGGCGCCACAGCGGGGGCACCGCAGCAGGACACGGAGACAGCGGAACGGAGGCGGCGGGGACGGGACACGACGGGCGGCGGCGCCGCGGCCGGGCGGCGGCAGGCCCGCGAAGGCGGAGGCCTGGCCGTGGCCAGGACAGCGGCGGGCGCGCGGCGGCAGGACGACGGCGCCGCGGGCAGGCGGGTCCGCGGCGGCAGGACGGGACGGCCGAGGCCGGAGCGGCGGGCGCCCGCAGCGGCGGGCGCCCGCAGCGGCCCGACGGTGCCGCGGACTCCAGCGGCACTGCGGCGGCGGCCCGGGCGGGCCGAGCGGCGGCAGCCCGGCGGCGGACGGCGCGGCGCCACAATCGGGGCGGCGCCGCGACGGGACCACGGCAGCAGGACCGCGAAGCGGCAGGACGCCGACGCCGCGGGGCGAGCGACCGCGGCGACGGTCAGGCCCGCGGCGGGACGGTGGCAGGCGGCCGGACGGGCGCCAGCGGCACGACGGCCGGCGCAGCAGCACAGCGGCGCCGCCGCGGGGCAGGCGCGGCGCGCAGGACATCGAGGCTGCAGGGTGCCAACACGGCAGCAGCAGGAGCGCTACGGACAGCGGGACGACCTCAGCCGGTGAACAGCCGGAAACAGCCAGCGGGGCCGGACAGGGTGACCTTATCCGGCCCCGCAGCCGTCGGGTCAGCCGAAGTCGAGCGTCTCCTGGGCGAAGTCGGCCGAGACCGGGGCCGGGTTGGGCGGAGGCGGCGGTGCGCCGTCCTGGCGTGCGGTCTTCCAGCGTTCGGTCAGGTCGTCCTTCCACCCCTTGGGCGGTGGCCACGGGACGCCCCAAGCGGCGAGCTGGTCGCGCTTCCAGCCGCCAGCGGGCGTGCGGGCGGCTTCGATTTCTTCGGGTGACGGCAGTTCAGGCGTGCGTGGTGAACGAGCGGCACGCAATAGTTGTTCCCCAAATCCGGTACGGAAGCGCGAGAGGTCGGCTGTCTTCCCCAGTCGAGCCCAATCCTTGGGCAGCTGAGTACTCGCCGTTGTCGGGGCTTCCGTTCCGGCAGGAGCGAAGAACACCTCGCCCCTGTGTTCCCATGTGGTTGACTTCAGCGCGACCCGCTCGTCAAGAATCTCCTGCCGCAACTGTAGGACACCGTCTATGCGCAGCGCACGAATGTAGTTCAGGAGCTCGATCGTTCCGACCATGGTCCAAGCGACGAGTGGCACTGCGCCCCGGAACCTCTCGAACAGTCCGAAAGCGTCGCCTTCCTGCCGCCGTTGCACGTCGTGATGCACCACGTCTCCGTAGATCCAGGCCATAGCCAACTTGTGACGATCGAGACCATGGTCCTCACCGGTGACCGTGTTGCTGATCATGACCTGGTAACCAGCTTCCTCTGGTGTGGATGGATCCACTCGCAGCCGCCATTCAGCACGTGTGGCCTTCACCCACTCCTTATCGATCGGCAATTCTCGGCAGAAGTAACCCAGCGCTGCCAGCGCCTTCTGGTAGAAGCACGCGTCACCGTTCAGCAGAATCGGCCTGATTCGCGCAGCAGCAGACTCGACTACCTCTTCGTCCGGAAATTCCTGCCGGATCCGCGTCTCGCCATTTTCGAGCTGGACTATGCTTATTTGCATCGTGGTCAGGGCAACCAGCGCATCCCAGTCCGTCGCGAGCGAGTGCTCTTCCACTCGGCGAGCACGCAGCACAAACGCCTCAAGACAACTCTGGTGCCTCGCCTCAACGGTTTCCCGCTCGCCACTTCTCACTGTTGCTCCCCTCGCAGTCAGCCGCCAAATGTCGGCTGAGGAACAGCATGACGCGGCCCTTCTGAACCATCCACCCGGTTGATCCTACGAATCACCCGCTCCACCACGCGTCTGCGGTCGCTTGGAGAGCTCTAGGAACAGCGAAACCCATGACAGCCAGCAATCAGACCTGCTAACCGCCCCACAACAGCCGCTTGGTCACCCCATGACGGCGACCACGGCCCCGACCCGCGCCCACTATCAGGACATCTGCATCGCGATTCTGCTGACGCCCACCCACTGCCACCCCACCACCCACTCACACTGGCGGTGCCGCGAGGCGCAGCGGCGGGGGCGCCGCAGCAGGACCGCGAAGCGGCGGGATGGCGCCGTGCCCGGGGCGGCGGGACGGCGGCGGCGCCGCAGGGGGCTGCGGAAGGGCCAGAGCGCATATCCGAGAAGTGGCCGGTCTGGCGCTCGATGGCCTTGCGTACGCTTCCGCAGCAGCGCTGCGCCCGGACGCGCTGGGCGGTTCGGGCAAGAGCCTGGTATCGCGGCGCGGCGCCGGCGGCGGGAGCGGCCCGGTGGTACTGCCCCCAGAGCGCTGGGCACCGGGCCTGACCCGCACACTCCCTACCGGCACGGACTGCCCGCGATCCTAGCCCGGCGGCACACCCCGGGTATCGGGACCGGCCGGGCCGGCGCCCAGCCGGCGGCGCCCCGCGCGCGGCGGCGGCGTCGGGCGGGGCGGGACCGGTTCGGTGGTCCGCTCGGCGGCGGTCGCGCGCTCGGCGGCGGTACGGGCCCGCGGGTCACGCACCGGCGCCTCGGAAGGGGCCTCGGGGCCGGGGCCGGGCCCGAGCTCCCGGCGACCTACAGCGCTGCTCACGACGGCAGACTTCCCCGCCGCCGGCCCGTACGTCCGGTCACGGGACGTCGCCCTCCCAGTGCCACACCAGCAGCTCGGTAGGGTCCGCGGGTCCGTACAGGGCTCGCCCTCCCGGCCCGTAGGCGCCCGCTTCCGTGATCAGCGCCGCGCCCTCCGCCAACTCGGCCGGTGGGCAGCCGGTCACGTTCACCAAGAGCCCGTCCAAAGGGCCACCGTGCAAGGTGGCGTAGGTGCGGCCGGGCTTCGGCCAAGGATGCGGGTCGTCGTGATCGACCCCGTAGACCCGGGGCCGCAAGCTCTCCGTCATACCCGCCAGCATCCCGCACAACAGCCCCCGGGCAGGGGCGATTTGACAGCCCAGCCCAAGACCACTCGACCCGCCGCCCGAACGGCCGCCGCAACACCCCGCACGACCGGCCCGGAACGGGAGAAGCCGGCGCCGAGGGCAAGGAGACCCGGCGCCGGCCGTTACGCCTGGGCGTGCCGATCGTCGCGCGACCGGACGGCGACCCGGGACAGGCCGACCGGGGCGATGGCAGCCGGGCGGCGGCGGTGGCGGGGCGCCGGGCGGTGACGGCCGGGTGGGTGATTTTCCCTTCGCGTACGCGGGCGCAGTCCTAGCGGCACGCGTCCAACTTGCCCTTTTTAAGGGGGCTTGACAGCTTTTCATGTGTTCTGTCATGTTCTGTCCGCTGCTTCCGGTGAACGAGTGAGAGGTGTTCTTATGCGACGGGCTGAGTACGACGCGGGACAGGCCGCCAAGCGCCTGAAAGTGCCCGTGACGGCCTTCCGGTGGGCCCGCCACACCGGCCTCGTCCCCGAGCCGGACGCCTCGTCCTACCAGTGGTCCCGGGCCGCCGTGGAGGCACTGGACGCCGACGCCATCGGCGCCGCGATGCCCGCCGGTCCCATCTCCGGCAGTGCGGCGGCCGACCGGATCGCCGACGCGCTCGGCACCCCGAACCTGATCGGCGAGAAGGCGAACGTGACGGCGTTCGTGGTACGCCGGTTCGCCGACCGCAGCCTCCTGGCCGACCTCAGCGCCACCCCGGACGGAACGCTGCACCACCCCGACCAAGTCGACCAGGTCTGCCGACGCGAGGACCTGGCCGAGCTCGTCGCCGCCGACACCCCGCTCGGACCCGAGCAGGCCGCAACCCGCCTCCGGGTGCGCCGTGCCGACTTCGACCACATGGTCCGGCTCGGCTGGATCCGCTCCCCGCAGTCGATCGAGGTTCGCTTCGGCACCAGCCGGGCCGGAGCCGTCGACGTCGCCCTCTACACCACCGCCTCCGTCGACGCCCTTGTCCCCGCCCACCCCGAGGTCGACTGGGAGCAGCTGCGCGCGGTGGAGAAGGGCCGGCGCTCGCCGCTTGCGGCGCTGCGTCCGGAGTCGGCGCCCGTTCCGGCGTAAGCCCCGGAGGTCCTTGCGCCCGCCCGTACCCGGCGCCGTCCAGGAGGACGGCGCCGGGCGCGGGTGTTCTTCTTGCGTGTCGCTCACGTCTGCCCGGCAGCCGGCTCCCACAGGGGTCGGGCGTGCCCGGTCCCGCCGCAGTGGAAGCACCGGCCTCCCCCGGGCGTGCTGCGGGCGCCGATGGTGCCGGCGGCGTGGCGGAAGAGCCGGGTGAGGCCCACAGTGTGGGCCTCGTGGATCGGGAGTTCCTGTCGTCTGCCGAGGGTGACTTCCAGTGCGACGCCGGGGCCGGTGAAGTGGGCGTGCATGCCGCCGGTGATCGCACGGAGCGTCTCGTTCAGCTCGTGCATCGTCTCCGCGCCGGACAGCTGCACGCGGGCCGCGAGGACGGTGTCGGCGGCCGCGGCGAAGGACAGCAGTGCGACCGGGCGGGCGAGGGGTCCTGCGCGGCCCACGGGGTCGGGATGGGTGTGCTGGAGCTGGGACAGGGCGTGCCACAACTCGCCCGGCAGATCTTGGGGTGCGGTCTCTTCTCGGCTGCGTCTCATACAGCCTTGTGTAGGGCCTTGAGTGGGCTGATGCCGTTGGATGGGCCCGTCCGTCCCGCCCGGTGGCGCGGTGACTTCGAGACCGGTCCCGCCGTACGGCCTGGCGGCTGCCGACCGCACAGCGGGCTTGCCCGGGTCAGGTCCGCCGGCGGAACCAGCCGCGGCCCCGGCCCGGCTCGGGGCCGTCCTGCGGCTCCGGCGGAGCGACGGCCTCAAGGCGGGCGGCTTCGACGGCAGTTTCCTTGCGGGCGACGTCGTGGGCGTGGCAGATGCCGCACACCGACAGGTCCCCGGCCCGTACGGCGGTCCGGTGCACGGTGGTCTCCTCTCAGCGCTCGTCGGTGAACTTCCGCCCGCAGCGCTTGCACACCGGCCGCCGTGCCTCCCGCTCGGCGGCGCGGCGCCGCTGGTCCTCCGCTTCGGCGCCGGCGTACTGGCGACGGTAGAGGGCGTCGCCGTCGGGGTTGTCGAGCGCGGCCGTCAGCGTCTGCCCCCGGTCCGTCCCAGCCGCCGCCACACCGCCGCGCCGGCGCCGTGCTGTTGGAGCTGCTCCAGGGTGGTGACGACGACGGGGACCGCCTGGCGGTAGTCCCGCGCGGTGACCGCCTTCTCGTAGAGGGTGTTGTACCGGCGCGGCGCCCAGTAGCGGTGGCCGGCCTCCTCCAGTACGGCGAGTGTGTTGGCGACCTTCGTCTCGGTGGTGTCGGCGAACACGAACGCGAGGGGGACCAGTCCCTCCCGGCCGGTGGGCGGGTAGACCCGGCGCCACAGCCGCTTGTCGTGGTCGACGAGCTTGTCGATCGCGTCCGGCCTCGAGCGGACCAGGTCCACGGTGTGCTTGTCCGAGTCCCGGGGCAGCAGCCGGCCCCACTGCCAGTACCGGCGCAGCTTGGCGACCAGGTCGTGCACGTCCTCGGTGCGGCGGTCGATCTCCAACAGCAGCACCGGTACCCCGGCCGCCGGCGCCCGCACGACCAGGTCCGCCCGCTGGACGTACCCGTCCCCGCGAGCCGGTGCCCGATCTGGGTCTGGAAGCCGAGCCGGGGGCCGATCCCGGCACGGTGGAGTTCGGCGGCCGTCGAGGTGACCGCCGCGACATGGTCGTCACAGCCGGTGCCAAGCAGTTCCCCGGTGTCCGGGTCGTACTTCTCCTCGCGCAGCGCCGAAATGCGTATGCCCTTCGGCTCCAGCAGCTTCTTCGCCTCGCCATGTCCTCACCGGGTCAGCACCCATACCTGCCGCTGATCCTCCTGCACCGTCTCGATCCTCACCAGGTGGTGGTTCTGAAGATCCAGGAGGGTGTCCCGTACGAGCTTGTCGTGCCGGTTGTCCGGCCGGGTCAGCTTCCACAACTGATCGGGCGTAGTCCTCTGGAAGATCCCCAGTGCTTGCAGCAGCTCCCTCCGCCGGGGCCCTGTCGGGTTCTTCCTGTGAAGAGGACGCCTTGAGGCAAGAGGGTTGTCGGACCTACAGCGCCCCCCCTGTCCACCGGGCCTGACCTGCGGAAACTCCCGACCCTTGGCGACGGGGAGCGGAGGGGGTGATGGAGGGGGCCACGGAAGGGGCGTCTCCGGCCTGGTCAAGAGGCTGCTCGGGCTCGTCTGCGGTGCTCGCCACAGGGCGCTCCTGGAAGGTGGGGCGGGCCGATCCCGCCATTCACCTTCTACAGGTGTGGCTTTCGGCTCTCGTGTGACGCCGGTCGTGAAGAACCCCTCCACCGTGACCGCATCGTGATCAGCCGGGATGTCCTCTGAAAGAGTTACTGGATCGTTTGCCATCGAAGTTGGACCGCTGGTGCCAGGCGACGAGGGGTCGGGGGCTATGCGCGGTGCCCGGTGGCGAAGCGGACGAAGCCGGCGATGCGCGGGCTGAACGTCAGCGCGCACTGCTCGCCGAGAGCCGAGCGTACGCCCGCTACCACGTCGGCGTCCGGCGCGCCGAACACCTCGAAGCGCTCCACCTGACAGTGCTTCATCACCTCTTGGATGTACGGATCCGCCAGCTTCCAGTGGAGGCGGACCGCGTCGGAGTCCCGGTAGAGCTGGAAGCTGTGGGCGAGCATCCGCTCCTCGTCCACGAAGGTCTCCACCATCAGCTGAGGACCGTGCTGCTGTGCGAACGCGACTGCCCTGGTGATGGCGTCACGGAAGCCCTCCAGGTGACCTTCGGTGATGCGCATGGTGTTCCGGAAGATGAGACTCGTCGAATCGTGAGTGGTCATGACTCGACACTCGCCCCTCAACCATGGTTGAGGTCAAGCATGGATTTTCCCAGCACACTCCTCGACCTCATGGGCATCGCTCAGGTCAGGCGAGGTGCCAGCGGTAACACCACGGCTGTGGCCTCTCGGCTCCCGGTCCAGCTTTGCTGTCACGCACCGAGTGGCGGTCCAACTTCGATGGCAATCGGTCCAAGTTCCCTGTCACGGGACACGGGAGGAGGGAGGGTTCTCCCCCTCTCGGCCGGACTCTGTTCACAGGGTCGCACCCCGAGCATCGGGGTCGAGGCCGTCACGATCAGCGGGGCGGCCCGTACGTTCAGGAGCCGACATGCCCACCACCAGCATGCCGCTCGCCCCGATGACGCCTCACGCGGCCATCAGCGCCTTCAACCACCTCCGTGCCGTCCAGGCCGACGACATCGAAGCCGCCCGCGAGTTCGCCGGCGCCGAACCGCAGATGCCCGAGCTGCTCGTCGACGCCGCGACGCGGATCGTCGTCCCGGTCACCGCGCTGCCCGACGCCGGCGCGGGCGAGCCGTCCAAGGACACCTTCGCCCTGGAGGCCCTCGGGCGCGTCTTCATAACCTCGCTGCGGATCTGGGCGCAGACCGGGCCGAACACGGCACAGGGCATCACCCGCGCGGTCATCGACTTCGCCGCGCAGTTCCTCACCGAGGACTACGAGAACGTCACCGACACCCTGCGCCAACTGGAAGCCGTCGGCGTGGGCCAGGCCCTCGACGCGCACCCCGCATCGGCCGGCTCGCCTCCGGTGCGCCTGACCATCGCGTAGGGCGCCGCTGGAAACGCGGTGGTGCGGTGCGGCGCGCCTCGGGCCCGCGCCACTGCCGCGCGCCGCACCGCACCGCCGTCGGGCGCTCGGCGGTGCGGTCCGCCGACATCGCCGCACCGCCCCGGGGCGCGCCACGGCCGGGCGGGCTCCTCTATCACACACCCCCTTGACCGCGACCTGATCGCCAGCCGAAACAGCCGATGTCAAGGGAAAACGTCGCGGTAGCAGAGCTGGACCCTCCCCGTGCCGACCGGGGACGGGCACCACCGCTCGTGTAGGACGTCCCGTCGGTTCCCGTGGTTCTTGCCGGAATCCTGAGCCCCTGGCCTGGGGCTTCTCTCTCGTTCTCGTGATCGGCCGGTCAGTGACGTGGCTTCGGGATTCCTGAAGCTTTCTCGTCCGATCTGATCGGTCTGCAGTCTGGTCGAAGGCGGGGAGGCGCATGCTGTCGGCGTTGGCGGTGGTGAGAAAACTCGGCAGAGTTCTGGAGAATTCACGGGATGTCGCACTGAGCGCTTGAGTCTCCAGCCGCCGGAGGGTTCAGGATCTTGCTCATGGACGACGAACGCCCCGAAGTGCTCACCATTGGTCGGCTCGCGCACCGCACTGGACTTCCGGTACGTACCCTGCGCTTCTGGTCGGACGAGGGGGCGGTGCCGCCTGTGGGTCGTTCCGCGGGCGGCTACCGGTTGTACGACGCTGAGTCCGTGGCCCGCGTCGAGTTGGTCCGCACCCTACGGGAGCTGGGCCTTGGGCTCGACGACGTGTGCCGTGTCCTGAGTGGCCGCACCACGGTCGCCGGGGTCGCCGCCGTGCATGTGGCCGCGCTCGACGCGCAGATCCGCTCCCTCAAGGTGAGTCGGGCCGTCCTGTCCACCGTGGCGAAACGGGGTTCGACCGTTGAGGAGACAGCAATGATGAACCGGTTGGCGCGGCTTTCCGCCGCCGAGCGCAAGCAGGTCATCGACGAGTTCAAGGAGGAGGTGTTCGGCGGCCTCGACGACCCGCGCCTGCGCGACCGCATGCGCGCCTTCAGCATCGAATTGCCCGACGATCCCACACCTGAGCAGGTCGACGCCTGGATCGACTTGGCCGAATTGGTTGCGGACCCCGGGTTTCGCGCCCGGTTGCGCACATGGATGGAGCTCAACACGCCCGTACCGGGGCAGGGCCGTCCCCCCGGAGCGTCCATCTGGTGGGCCAGGCAGATCGTGCAGACCGTCGCGGAGATCAGAAGAGGCGGGGTCGCTCCCGAGGGACCGGCAGCGGCCGAGGTGCTGTCCGAGCTGTTCGGTGACGCCGATCGGGCCGCCGTGCTGCGCAGCCTGGAGGCCGGAATCGAGGCAGGAGCAGAGCACTACCGCAGGCTCGTCGCCCGTGTGCGCGGGCAGAATTCGTCGCCCGACGCGACCGAGGAGCTGGAATGGCTGGCGCGGGCCCTGCGCGCCGCGGATCAGACCTGAACTGGTGCTCGACCTCGGCGGCCTCGACCCGGCCGCGCGGGTCATGGTGCTCAACCTGCAGCGTCCGGGCGCGTGGTGACGGCGCGGAGCTGCTCGGCGGTGACGTCCGCGCTGCTGTTCAACCTCTTCGCGATCAAGGGGGTGTAGCGGAGCCGGACAAGGGGTCGCGCACCTCCAGCCGCACCTGACCCAGGAGTCGGTCGGCGGTGAGCGCACCGGTGCGGTGCGGAACATCGAGTGCGGCGCACCGGTGCGCGCGAGTGCCGGGCATCGGCCGGGCAGCACGGCGCACCGGGTACGGTGGCGTCCATCGTCATCCGGCGCACCAGAGTGGAGTCCACTCGATGGAGTCCATCGGGTGGAGTCCACTGAGTGGAGCCCATCCGATGTCGTGCATCGCCACTGGATGCAGAACATCGTGGGCTCCACTCAGTGGACGATGCCCGGCATCGTCACCACAGCCAGGCGGTGGAGTGCCGCACCGTGACAGGGCGCGGGCATCGCGGCGCGCGGCCGCGGGCGTTCTTCCAGGGTTTTCAGGCGACTCCTCCTGTGGTCCGGCCCGGCGTGTGCTGAGTGCCGGGCTGCGGGGTGTGCGGCGGCCGGTCCGTCGCCGGGGCGGGTTGCGTTCGGGGGCCGTAGGCAGCGGCGCGTTCTCGCGCGCCGTCCCGGAGCTTGGCGGCCACCTTCGCGGCGGCTTCGAAGGTCCGGCGGGTCTGCTCCACCGTGTCGACGTCGGCCTCCGGCTCCAGGAGGCGGCCGTCCTTCCGGCCGGAGCCGACCCGGGTGGCCAGAGTGTCAGCGGCGAGGCGGGCCCGCTCGTACGAAGTCGCGGGCCGCTTGCGGGTCAGCGGGCGCAGCACGGCCTGGTCGTCGGTGTCGCGCGGGTACAGGGCGCGCAGGTCGGCGGACATCATCCGGCCGCGCCCGACGGGACGGGTGTAGTCGTCGACGATGCTCTGGACGATCTGTTCGTCCAGGCCCGGCTGGTGGGGTCGGCCGCGCAGGACGTAGGAGAGGTCGCGGCGGGCTTCGGCGAGCAGGCGGTGGCGCGCGAAGGCGCCGCGCATCACGTACACCACGGCGACGACGGCGACGGCCGCCAGCGCGATGTCGACCACCGGCCGCATCCGCGCCCACACCGCCGCGGCCGCCGCCCGCGCCCGCTGCGCGAGCCGGTAGACGGTGCAGGCGCCGAACACCCGGATCGCGGAGGCGCGCCACCGCTTGCGCAGCTCGGTCAGCGACAGCAGCTCGGTGCGCTTGGGTGGGCGTGGCGGGCGAGGGCCTGGTCGGCGATGCAGGCGTCCAGGCCGGGAACGAAGGCGTGGCCGTCGTGCACCGACATGCTGACGCCGAGGCCGACCACCATCATGCTCTGGACGAGGAACTTGGGGCGGCCCAGCCGGACGAAGGCGCGCAGACGCTCGGCACACGGCAGGACGAGCGCGGTGGCGGTGGCCGGGGCGGCGATTCCTGTGCTGTTCACGGAACAGCTCCCTGTGCTGCGGGGCAGCGGGACGGCGGCGTGGTGTGGCTCGTCGAGCGGGACGGGCGGGTTCGGCGGCGCCGGTGGACTCGGCACGTCGCCTTCCCAGTGCCACACAAGCAGCTCGGTGGGATCGGCAGGTCCGTACAGGGCCCGCCCGCCCGTCCCCGCTGTCGTCGGTCAGCCGAAGTCGAGCGTGTCCTGTGCGAAGCCGGGCGAGGCGACGCTGGTGGTGCGCCGTCCTGGCGGGCGTCCTTCCAGCACTCGATCAGCTCGTCCTTCCCTCCTTACCCGCCCCTTCACCGACATCGAAAACAACCTCGACCTCCCACGCACAAACCCGGCATCCTCCCCCGGCGCGCCCCCCTACCTCCACCAGCGCACCGCCGGCACGCGGTACCAGGATCCGCGCGCCCAGCCGTAACGGGACGGCCGCACGCGCCGCATGGCCGCCTCAGTGCGGTACCTCGGACAGAACGCGTGGATCGCCGCCCGCGCGCCACCGCCCGGCGCGCGCCGGTGCAGCCCCTGGCGGTCGGCCAAGGGCGGTGTCTGACGGGCGGGCGCCGAAAAACACGCCGGGATACCTCTCAGCCGTCCGCAGCTTCGCAGGTCAAGGCGATCCCCTACGGCAACACGGATGAGAACTCACACGAGGGTGGAAAGGTCCGAGTGCAAAGGAGTGAAGCGGGAAGAGCGGAGTTCCTCCCGGGCACGTGCACGCTGGACCTTGCCGCTGGTGGTCCGGGGCACGCTCATCGGGCCGACGATGACGACGTGAACAGCCAGCCGCAGCTCGTGGGCCAGACGCTTCTTGATCAGGTCGGCGAGAGTCGCAGGGGTGCGGCCGTTGAGGTGCAGGGGACGGATCTCCTGCACCAGGACGATGCGTTCGGCACCGGAGGGATCGGGCAGGGCGAAGGCGACGCACGGACCGGCGGCGGGGTCGGCGGTTTCGCTGAGGCGTTCGATGTCCTGGGGGTGGATGTTGCGGCCGTTGACGATGATCAGGTCTTTGGCACGGCCGGTGACGTACAGCTCACCGTGCTGGAAGAAGCCCAGGTCACCAGTGCGTAGGAAGGGTCCGTCACCGTCGGCTGTGGTGGCGGCGAAGGTGTCGGCGGTCGCCTGCGGGTCACCGAGGTAGCCGTCGGCGACGCTGTCGCCGCCCACCCAGATCTCACCGATGTGACCGTCGTCCAGAGGGCGTGAGGTGACGGGGTCGACGATGCGGACCTCAGCGTCGACAGGACGGCCGCAACCGACGAGGTCGGTGCCGCCCGGGGCGGGCACGGCGCGGCCGGCCTCCAACGCCTCGCGGTCGAAGCTCCGCACAGTGGGGCCGCTGCCGCAGGGTGTGCCGGTGACCAGGAGGGTGGCCTCGGCCAGGCCGTAGCTGGGTGCCCAGATGCCCGGGCGGAAGCCGATGGGGGCGAGGCGGCGGGCGACTGCGGTCAGGACGTCGGGGCGTACGGGCTCGGCGCCGCTCAGCGCGAATCGCAGGGGGTGCAGATCCAGGTCGGGGTCGAGGTCGCCGAGTTGGCTGGCCTTGAGGCTTTTGAGCAGCCAGTCGTAGCCGAAGTTCGGGGCGAAGGTGCAGAAGGCCCGGTATCGGCTGATCATCTGGAGCCACAGCAGAGGGTGGGAGATGAAGGACACCGGGGAGCAGAAGACGAGGTTGCTGTAGTTCGCGAGTGGACTGAGCAGCATGCCGACCAGGCCCATATCGTGGTAGTGCGGAAGCCAGCCGGCGCTGGTCGGTGACGGGGCGTGGCGCATCTCGTCCAGGAACTCTTCGGGAAGGAGCATTTTCCTGATGGACAGCGAATTGTGCAGTAGGTTCCGGTGGCTGATGACGACACCGCGTGGTTCGCTGGTCGATCCGGAGGTGTACTGGATGTAGGCGGTCGCCGAGAGGTCTTGTGCGAGGGGGGACCAGGTGTCGGGGTCGGGCAGGGCGACGGAGTCGGTGGCGACGCACTCGGCCCGCCGTGCGTCACCCAGGCCGGTGAGCCAGGAGGCGAGAACGGGCTGGTGCGCGGTGTCGGTGAGGACCAGGCCGGCGTCGGCGTCGCGCATGATGCCCTCGGCGCGTTGGAGGGCTCGGCGGTCGGTGTCCGGCAGCGGAGCGGGGATGGCGATCCGCCCGGCGTACAGACAGCCGAGGAAGGTCGTCAGGAATTCCAGGCCCGCCGGGTACATCAGCATGACCCGTGCACCGGGTGGTGTCCGGGCGGTCAGCCAGGCTCCCACCGAGCGGGCGCGTGCATCGAGCCGGGCGTAACCGAGGCGTTCGACCTCGACGAGTTCACCGCGGACGCTGTCCACCCGCGCGTACCAGCGGGTGTCGCCGAGGAGCCACAGCTTTTCGCGCAGGAACCGGACGAACTCACTCACCGTGTGCTCCTTTCCGCCCGGCTTGCGCCTCTTCGAGGTGGTGCTCGATGTAGTTGACCACGGCACCGACCGTGTGCAGTTCCCAGGCGGCCTCGTCGGGGATACGCACCTCGAAGCGTTCCTCCGCGAGGACGGTCATGCGGATCAGGACGAGTGAGTCGAGTGCGAGGTCGGCGATGAACGCCGTCTGTTCATCGACCTGCGCGGGATCGACGTCACCGCACTCGGCGAGCAGCGCCTTCACTTCGGCGAGGATCTCGGAACGGTTCATCGGGTGGCTCCCCCGTGGGGCGCGTGCGCGGTGCGGGGTTCGTCCCAGGCGACGGGCAGGATGCTCAGACCACGCTCGAACATGCTGGGCCGCCACTGTGGTGTGCCGTCCAGCCGCAGGCCGGGCAGGCGACGCAGAACGGTGACCACAGCCGTCTCGGCGGTGATCCGGCCGATGTGGGCGCCCAGGCAGTAGTGGCTGCCGTGGCCGAAGGCGAGATGGCTCCGGGTCGGACGGCGCAGGTCGAGGCGGTCGGGGTCGGGGTAGCGTGCGGGGTCGCGGTTGGCCGCCCCCAGGCACAGGAACAGGGACTCGTCCGCGGGGACGGTCACCTCGCCGAACTCGACGGGTTCGAGGGTGCCGCGCCAGCTGGTGAACGGCAGGGGACTTTCGTAGCGCAGGAGCTCGTTGATGCCCGCCTCGATCAAGGAAAGGTCGTCGAGCAGTGCGGCGAGCTGGTCGGGGTGGGAGAGCAGGGCGTGCAGGCTGTTGCCGACGCTGTTGATGCTGGGGTCCTGGCCGGCCGCGAGCATCATCATGACCTGACCGTGCAGTTCGTCCTCGCTGAGCAGACCGTCCCGGTCGCGGGCCGTCACCAGCAGGGAGATCAGGTCGTCGCCGGGCGAGCGGCGCTTCTCGGCGACGGCTTTGCGGACGAACGCGTCGATCTCATAGGCGAGCGCCGCGACATAGGGGACCTCGTTGTTCCAGTCCGCGGTACGCCAGATCATCGCCCGCAGGTGGTCCATCTGGGGCGGGGCGGCGCCCAGGACGGAGAACAGGACGTTGCCGCCGAGCGGGTAGGCGACGGCCGCCATGAGGTCGGCGTGGCCCCGGTCGGCGATCCGGTCGATGCGGGTGTCGACGATGTGCTGCACCCGGGCACGCCACTGTTCCTGCCGGGCGGGCGTGAAGAAGGGGCGCATGATCGCGCGCAGGTCGGCGTGACGGGGGTCGTCGCTGTCCAGCAGGTGGGTGAACAGCCGCTCCCGCAGGTCGTCGGGCCAATGGCGAAGCCACGTCCGGCCGGCGGTGGTGCGGGTGCTGTCGCAGGTCACCCGCGGGTCGGTGTGGGCCTGGCGGACATCGCCGTAGCGGGTCAGCAGCCAGCCCGGACCGTCCGGGCTGACGATCCGGCTCACCGGCCGGTGCTCGCGCAGCCAGTGCAGTGTGGGGTACGGATCGTGCTGGAACGCCTCCGTGAACGGGGCCGGCAGGCCACCGGGCAGGTCCTCGGGCGGCCAGCCGGGCGGGTACGACCGCTTCGCCTCGACTCGGGGCCTCGACGCCGGGACGTAGGGGATGGTCTCCCGGGGAAGCGGTGGGGCCTGCGCGACGGACACGCCCTGGAGGCGGCTGGTGCGCAGCATCGGGTAGTTGAGCTCGCCGTGGCGGTCACCGCTCAGCCCCGGGCCGCCGTGGTTGGACAGGTACGCCACGCCCGCGAGGTGGGAGTCGTTGACGCGGAGCTGGCCGCAGGAGCGGACCTCGCGGACGAAGTGGTCGATGACCTTCGGGTCCTGTGCCAGCAGGGAGTTGCGCAGGCCGTACCGGCCGGAGGCGACGAACGACGTCATCCCGGTGAGGAGGTCGTCGTCGCGGGCGGGGTCGGGGACGACCAGGGTCAGCAGGGGGAAGAACGTCTCGTGCCGTACGGCGCGCAGTCGACGGGCGTGGGCGAGTCCGTCGGCCCGGACGAGCGCCGGTTCGACGAAGACGGCGATGTCGCTTTCCCGGCCGTTCACGTCCAGGTGGCGTCCGCCGGTCAGCACGCGGGCACCCGCTTTGCGGGCGTCGGCGAGCGTGGCGTCGTAGCCGGCCATGTGGGGTGAGGCGGCCAGCACCACCTCGGGGTCGTCGGGGAAGCCGGGCCGAAGCGTCCGGACCCGTTCGGTCAGCAGGTCGGCGAGTGCGTCGGCGATCTCCGGATGGACGAGTGCGATGTTGGGCGCGCAGCAGATCTGACCGCCGCCGTGGAAGGACTCCATCAGCAGCTCGACGGCGTGTTCCAGGGGCGCGTCCCGCCATACCAGGACCATGTCGTTGCCGCCGAGTTCCAGGACGGGTTTCTTGCCCGCCGCCAGGCATGCCTTCTCCAGTTGCTCGCCGCGGACGGAGTCCCCGAAGTACAGCACGTCGTCCACCAGGGGGCTGGCCAGCCAGGTGTCCAGTGCCTGGGCGGGGTCGGTGCACAGTGCCGACAGCACGCCGGGCGGGGCGCCGGCGTCGGCGAGCGCCGGCACGGCGATCCGCTGCAGCAGGTACATCGCGGCGATCGGTGCCTGCCGGGGCAGCCGCACCACCAGCGCGTTGCCCGCCAGGACGCACTGGAAGGCGGCGCCGACGCTGAGCGCCGGGGTGTTCAGCGGTGGCTGCACGCACACCACGCCGTCCGGTACCCGCCGCAACTCCACCGTCCGGCCCTCGAGGCTGTGGCGGGTCTCCATCTGCCGCAGACACCAGTCGGTGGTTTCCGGGCCGAAGAAGGTGAGGAGGTTTCCGACCTCCATCCGGGCCAGCCGCACCGGGTGGCCCTCCTCGACGAGGAGGCCGGTCAGCGTGGCGGCGTGTTCGTGCAGCCGGGCGCGGAACGCCTCGGCCACCCGCGCGCGTCGGGCCGGCGCGCTGCCGCCCCACTCGGCCGCCGCGCGACGGGCCACGTGGAGTGCCGTGTCCATCTGCCGGGGATCGGCGAGGGCGCAGCGGCCCAGGATCGTGTCGGGGTGGGCGTCGGGGGTCATGCGCCCGGCGTTGAGTGCGTTGCGGTAGCAGGTGGCGCCGAGGGGGTCGTCGATCAGTGCGCTCGCGCGGAGCGTGTAGACCCACTCGGGGGAGTCGCAGGCGATGGTGCCGTCGAGGAGTGAGGCGAAGCTGAGGAAGTGGTCGGCGCGGTGCGCTGCGAGGTCGTGGGTTCGCGGGCGGGTCATCGGTGGTCCTCGCTCTCAGCCGTTGGCGGTGTCGGTGGTGCGGGCACCGAGGCGTAGCAGCACGTGGCGGGAGATGTCGGTGAGGGTGACGCCGCCCTGGAGCAGTTCCAGGGGCGGGATGTCGACGTCGAGGTGCTGTTTCAGTGCGGCCAGGAGTTCGGCGCCCATCAGGGAGTCGACTCCGTAGTCCTGCAGCGGTTGCCTCGCGTCGAGGCGGGCGGCGTCGGTCTGCAGGATGTGGGCCATCAGCTCGGCGAGCGTGCCGTTGACGGTTTCCAGCGCCTCTTGCGGGGAGAGACCGGCCAGGGTGGCCAGGAGGTCTTGGCGGGTGTGTCCGTGCGGCCCGCCGTCAGCGGAAAGCAGCCCTGCGAGGCGGGGTGCGGCGACTACGGGCAGCAGGGCGCGCAGCCGGGCCCAGTCGAAGCGGCCGATTCCGGCGACGGCGGTGCCGGACGCCGTCAGCGTGGGCAGCGCCTCCAGTGCCTCGCGGGAGCCGAGCGGGGCGATGCCGAGAGCCTTCATGGCCGCCCCCAGGTCCTCGCGTGCGACGTGACCGCAGTCCTCGATCGCGCCCCAGGCGACGGCGAGCGCCGATCCCCTGCTGTGCCGCTGGCGGGCCAGCGCTTCGCTGAACAGGTTTCCGCCGGCATAGGCGGACTGCTTGATGTTGCCCACGGTCGTGGTGGCGGAGGAGTACAGCCAGAACAGGTCGAGTTCGCGTTCCCGGGTCAGGGCGTCGAGGACCGTGGGGCCGGCCACCTTGGGGGCCAGCACTGCCCGGACGCGCTCGTCGGACAGTTCGGTGAGGGGGCCGTCGTCGAGCGTCATGGCGGCGTGGACGATTCCTGCGAGCCGGTGTCCGCCGGTGTCGATGCGGCCGATCACTTCGGCCATGGCGATGGTGTCGGTGACGTCGGCGGCGTAGGGCGTGGCCGTCACTCCGCGCTCCCCCAGGTCGGAGAGGACTTCGGCCGCCTCGGGGCCGTCGGCACCCCGCCGGGAGACCAGAGCCAGGTGACGGGCCCCGTGTTCGCCGAGCCAGCGGGCGGTGGCGGCACCGAAACCGCCCAGTCCGCCGGTGACCAGGTAACTGCCGTCGGGGTCCAGGCGGAGCGTCTCGGGCCGCAGGCGTACGGGGACCGGGCCGTCCTGCGGATCGAGGCTCACGACGACCTTGCCGATGTGCCGGGAGTGCTGCAGCAGCTCGAACGCCTCTTTGACCCGAACGGCCGGGTAGACGACGTGCGGCAGCGGCCGGTAGCGTCCGTCCGCCATGCGTTCGGCGATCGCCGCCATCAGGCGGAGGCTTTTCTCCAGGCCGTCCTCGTCGATCAGCAGAGTGCTGATGTCGACGCCGAAGAAGGCGATGTTACGGGTAAAGGGCCGCATGAGAAGCGGCTTGTTTTCGTAGATGTCGCGTTTGCCGAGTTCGATGAACCGGCCGCCGGACCGCAGTACTTCCAGGCCCCGGTCGATGGCCTGCCCGGCCAGCGAGTTGACCACCACGTCGACGCCGCGTCCGCCGGTGAGCGCCAGGGCCTGCTCGGCGAAGTCCAGGGTGCGGGAGTCCAGGACGTGTTCGACGCCCAGCGCACGCAGAAGATCGCGTTTGCCCGGGCTGCCCGCGGTGGCGATCACCTTGGCGCCCACGAGGCGTGCGTACTGGAGGGCCGCCAGCCCCACTCCGCCCGCGGCCCCGTGCACCAGGACGGTCTCCCCGGCTGCCAGGCGCGCCAGGTCGTGCAGCGCGTGGTGGACCGTCAGATAGGCCACCGGCACGGTCGCGGCTTCCGCGAACCCGATACCGTCGGCGAGCTTCATCACGGCTGACGCGGGGGCCACGATGTGCGAGGCGAGACAGGCCGAGGCGGCCGCGAACACGCGGTCCCCCACGGCCAGGTCCTGTACCCCGTCTCCGACGGCCGTGACGATCCCGGCACATTCGTAACCGGGTACGTCCTCGCCGAAGACTCCGACCTTCGCCTCGGGGGGCAACAGTCCGGTCGCCAGCATGATGTCCCGGTAGTTGAGCGCCGCCGCGCGCACCGCGACGACCACCTCCCCGGCGCCCGGCGTCCGGGAAGGTGCCTGCGTCCAGACGGGCTCGTAGGACAGGCCGGGCGCACGGATCTCCAGGACGAAGGGTTCCTCGCCGCCGCACTCGATGCGCTCGTCCACGGGCAGGGCGTGTTCCCGGGGCACGAAGCGCCCGCCGGAAGTGAGCACGATCTCGTCCTCGCGCCCTCGCACGTCTTCGCCGTCCTCGGCCGTCGGGGAGGGTTCCAGCAGTTCACGGGCGAGCCGGTGCGCATCGGCCACGGGGTCACCGAGGCGTTCCAGCGACAGTCGGGTCACCCGCAGATCGGGGTGTTCATTGGCCAGGGTGCGGGCCGCGCCCCAGGCGACGGCGTCCTGCGGGTGGTCGGCCCGCTCGGGTGCGGGCAGCGCCCCGCTGGGCCGCGTCACCAGCCACAGAGCGGGCTGGACTCCGTCGGGCAGACGCCGGCAGGCAGTGGCCAGTGCGCGCAGCACGGCTGTGCGGCACACGGCCCGGTCGAGCGCTGCCTGCGGGTCGGCGGGGCTTTCCCCCAGGACGAGCACGACGGCCGGATCGCCGTCGCCGGTGAGTGCTGTCGTCCAGTTCGCGGCGTCAGCGGTGGCCGGCACCACCGGTACGTCCTGTGCTCCCTGCCCGGCCAGCAGCGCCGCCACCTGCCCGGCCAGCGGTGTCTCGGTGTCGCTCTCCGTGGCCACGATCCACCGGGTGCCGTCCTGGCACCGGGGCAGTGCGGGCCGCGGAGTCTCGTGCGCGGGCGCTGCGGCCAGCAGCACCGAGAAGGCTTCCTTGATCACCTCGCCGCTGTCGTTGAGGCAGACGACGTCGGTGAGACCGCAGGTGCGCAACGCGTCGAACCACTGCTTCCGACTCAGCAGGGGCGAGTCCGGTCGCGCCTCGTCGTCGTGGTTCCAGAAACTGTCCAGCATGCCGAAGAACGGCAGTAGATAACCGGTGTCGTGTGTCTCGGCGACCAGCAGCCGGCCGCCGGGCGCCAGCAGAGCGCGCACCCGGCGCAGGGCCGCCCGCAGATCGGCGGCGGCGTGCAAGGCGTTCACCGCCACCACCAGGTCGTAGGAGCTGCCGGTGAAACCCTGCCGGCCCGGGTCGGCGTTCAAGTCGAGGGTCCGGTAGGCGACGAAGGGATGGTCGGCGAACCGGTGGCGGGCGCGGGCGAAGAAACCCGCGGCCACGTCGGTGAAGTGGTACACGGTGCGGTCCGCCGGCAGCAGCGGCAGCAGCGCGGCACTGGCGCCGCCTGTGCCCGCGCCGACCTCCAGGATCCGCAGGGGGCGGTCCTCGGGCCACTCCCGCGTGATCTCCGCCGCCAGCGCGGCCAGCATCCTGTTGTGGAAACGGCAGGACGGCGCCACGTCGTAGAACTGTTCCAGAGCCTCTACCGCGCCCTGGCCGGTGAGCAGATGCAGTGCGTCCCGTTCGCCGCGCAGAACCTGGGCCAGGTGGGACAACTGCCGTACGACCATCTGCACCTCGGCGCTGAAGGCCGGGAAGTCCAGCGGCAGCAGCGTCAGCAGGGGGGCGGGGGTCGGCTTCCCCGTCAGCTTCCACCGGCCGTCCTCGCCTGCGACGGCCAGGCCGTACCGGGACATCACCACGAGCAGCGCCCGCGCCAGCCGGTCGTGTTGCGGGAGCATTCCCTGCCGGACCAGATCATCGCAGGTGAACCCGGTCGCGCCGCCACCCAGCAGCTCCGCGAACACAACGGCGGCCACATGAGCGCTCACCTGCTTGAGCCGGTCGATGAACTCCACGGCGCGCGTACCGCGCGCGTCGGCGTAGGACGCCTCGACGCCGGCTGTGACGGCCCCGGCGAGAACGGAGTTGCCGGGCAGCGGAGAAGGCCCGGCAGGCAGGTGCGAATGCGGCGCGGCGCGCAGCACGGTCTCGTACCGCTGCGGCGCTCGCTCGACGGGGCTGGGCACGCGCCGCAGGCGCACACCGGACAGTTCGACGCTGACGCCGCCGTCCGGATCGGTGACCACGACGTCGAAACAGAGGGCGGCGGCGTTGTGTGTGCGGTCGCGCACGTGCAGCATCCCCGCCGCGGACGGAGCACGCCACACCCGTACGGATTCGATCGAGACCGGAAGCCACGCCTGCCCGGCACCGGTCCGGGCCGCCACGAGGGGCACACACGCCTGCAGCGCGCCGTCCAGCAACGCCGGATGCACCACGTACCGCGCGGTGTCCACGGCGGTCGTGGTGTGCCGGTAGGCGGCCAGCGCCTCCCCGTCCCCGATGTGCAGCCGCACCAGTTGCCGAAACGCAGGACCGTAGTCCAGACCGCTCGCGGCCAGCTCGGGATACAGGGCGCCGGCATCACCCCGGCGGGTGCACCGGGCTTGCACCTCGGACAGGTCGATCCGCGCAGGTGGGCGGCCGATCAGGACCCGGGCCCGGCACCGGGCGTGAGCACGGGGCTGGACGTGGTCGTCCTCGATGCCGTCGACGGCCTCGGTGCTGGTGATGGAGACCATGCCGTCCTCGGGTGAGAACGCCAACTGCACACGGACGTCACCGGCCCGGTCCCACGGGATGACCAGCGGACGACTCACCTCCATCCAGGACACTTCCACCGGACCGTCCAGCAGCCGGCGGCCGGCGGCCAGGGCCATCTCGAGGTAGCCGGCCGCGGGGAACACCACCGAACCGGCCACCTTGTGGTCACTCAGCCAGGGCACCAGCGCCGGTTCGATCGCCCCCTGCCAGGCGGGCTCCGCCGTCGGCAGACGCTCACCCAGCAACGGATGGTCCAGCCGCCCCGATCCGACGCGCGGAAGCCAGTCCTGCGGGCTGCCGCACCAGTGCCGTTCCCGCTGCCAGGGGTAGGCGGGAAGCTCCACGACCCGGGGCGGACGGGGAAAGAAGCGCGCCCAGTCCCAGGTGGCCCCGGCGGCGAGCAGTGCTTCGATCGACCGGCGCACCGCCACCGGTCCGGCGGTGTCACGGTGGAGGGTGGCGACGACGGCCGTCCGGTCGCGCCCTGTAGTGATCCGCCGCAGGTAGGTGCGCAAGACCGGATGCGGGCCGATCTCCAGCAGCACGTCGACGCCCGTGTCCAGGGCCCGGCCGACGGCATCGGCGAACCGGACCGGTTCGCGCACGTTGCGCCACCAGTAGTCGGCGTCCAGGCCGGAGGCGGGCACCGGCCCGCCGGTGACGGTGGAGATCAGAGCGTCGCCGCCGGTCTGCGGGGCCAGCCCGTCAAGCGCGGTCACCAGCGGGAGCCGGACCGACTCCATGGCCGGACTGTGGAAGGCGTAGTCGAGGTCCATGAGCCGGAAGAACACCCCCCGGACCGACAGTTCGGCGCCCAGACGCTCGAGCACGGACTTCGGACCTGCGATCGTCACGTCCCTGGGACTGTTCACCGCGGCCACCACCAGTTCGGGGTACGCCTCCAAGACCTCCTGGGCCTCGGCCGCCGGCAACCCCACCGCGGCCATCCGGCCACGGCCGGCCGTCACCGCCTGGGCCCGGCCGCGCTCGGCAACCACCCACGCCGCCTCCTGGAGCGTCAGCGCGCCCACGGCGTACGCGGCCGCCACCTCCCCGACGCTGTGCCCGAGCGCGACCTTCCACTGAGCACCCCGCTCACGCAGCACCGCGACGATCCCGGCCTGTACGGCGAACAGCAGCGGCTGCGCCACCTCGGTGGCCGCCAGCCCCCACTCGACCGCCGGCCGGCGCAGCCGCTCGGCCACCGACCAGCCCAACCGCGGCGCCAGCGCGGTATCGACCGCCTCCACCTCGGCGCGGAACGCCGGGTCCCCGTCCAGCAGGTCGGCCCCCATGCCCGCCCACTGCGAGCCGTTGCCCGCGAAGACCAGAGCGACCTGGCCCCGCTGGACCGCCTCACCGGCAGCGCCCTGCTCCGACAGCAGTTGCGCCGCCTCGGACGGGGAGGAGGCCAGCGCCACCCGCCGGTGGCGGTGCAGGGCCCGCCGCACACCCGCGGTGGCCGCGATGTCGTAGAACTCTTCTGGCGCGGCGGACACCAGCCTCGCGGCCAGTCGCCGCGCCGCGTCCTCGGCTGCCTGTGCGGTGCGCCCCGAAGCGATCACCGGCAACTGGCCCGTGTGCTCGGAGTCCGGGCGCGGCACGGCGCTCGGCGACGGGCCGAGGACCACGTGCGCGTTCGCGCCGCCGAACCCGAAGGAGTTGACGCCCACGAAACACCGCCCGTCGCGGTGGACCAGTGGACGCGCCCGCCCGACCGGCTCCAGCCCCAGAGCCGCGAAGTCGATGCCCGGGTTGAGCGGTTCCAGGTGCAACGAGGCCGGGATCACGCCGTAGCGCAGCACCGCAAGGGCCTTGAACAACCCCGCCATACCCGAGGCGGGCTCCAGGTGCCCCATGTTGGACTTCACCGATCCCACGGGCAGCGGCCCCCTCGTCCGCGCCGCGCCCAGCACCCGGCCCAGCGCGGTGCACTCGGCCGGATCCCCCGCCGGCGTACCCGTGCCGTGCGCCTCCACGTACGCGACCTCATCAGGAGCGATACCGGCTCGGCCGTACACCTGCCGCAGCAGGCTCTCCTGGGCCTGTGCGCTGGGCATCGCCAGACCAGGGGTACGCCCGTCGCAGTTGCTGCCGGACCCTGCGATCACGGCATGGATGCGGTCACCGTCGGCCACGGCGTCAGCCAGCGGCTTCAGCACCACCATGCCTGCGCCTTCGGCCCTGACGAAGCCGTCGGCGTCCGCCGAGAACGCCGCACAGCGCCCGCGCCTGGAGAGCATCGAAGCCTGACTGAACTCGATGAACACGCCCGGGTTCAGCAGGACGTTGACCCCGCCCGCCAGCGCCACCCGGCTGCCGCCCGATGCCAGCTCCCGGCAGGCCCGGTCCACCGCGACCAACGACGAGGAACAGGCTGTGTCGACCGCCATGCTCGGCCCGCGCAGGTCGAAGAAGTGCGAGAGCCTGTTCGCCGCGATCGAGTGGGCAGCGCCTGGCGCGGAATACGCGTTCGTCTGCCGGGGCCTGGCCATCTGCAGCCCGCCGTAGGAGAAATCCGAGATGCCGACGAACACGGAGGTGTCGGAGCCCGCCAACGTCCCGGGGTCGATTCCCGCATCGTCCAACGCCTCGGCGGTCGTCTCCAACAGCAGGCGGTGCTGCGGGTCCATCTGGGCCGCCTCGCGCGGCGACACGCCGAAGTAATCCGCGTCGAACTCCGCGATCCCGGGGAGGAAACCGCCGCGGGCGGTGTAGGACTTTCCCGGCCGCGCCATCGCCGTGTCGACGAACCTCGCGGCCTCGAACCGATCTTCCGGCACTTCCGTGACCAAGTCCCGCTCGGCCACCAACGCCTCCCACAACCCGACCAGATCCGTGATCCCGCCGGGCAACCGGCACCCCAGCCCCACGATGGCGAACCCGTCCGTCCCGAGCGGAGCCTCCGTCATACCGACACCCCAGTTCGTCACTATCCGCACTGACGCAAACACATCAAGTAACAGTGGAGGTGGTGACCGGACGGGTCAAGAGGGCAGTGCATCAATCGGATAGCGCCGGATTCCTGACCGCGCACCCCATGAAAAAACGTAACGCGACACCACGCGGCCATTGGTCATCGAAATTACTCAAGAGGCGTCCCACTACACGCCTTTCACCAGCTCCATGCACCCGCAGCCGTAGTCTCGACGACCACGGGAGATGCCGTTCGACCCATCCGTGCCGCGATTACCCGCGACAGAAGTGCGCTTATCTGATAGGAATTTCACTGGGCCGTGTCAATGTTGCGCGGAAACGCCAGGGTGAAAGCCGCGGCGCGCCTTTGACGTCACCCTGTGGAGAACAGTCCCGCCCGCCACCCCTCGTCTTGTCCTCACGACCGGTTGCAGCCGGTGATCCCCCCCACCCGCTTGCAGGCGGTAGACGCACACAGCTGCGGGTTCGCGGCTCGACCTCTGGAAGATGCGACGAACCCGCCGATTTCGGCTGCCGTCGGCGCCGATCATGGTGTGCGCCGGTCCAGGCGAGGGTGCGCGGCCCGATCAGCTGGGCGAGGCTCTCGGGATCACGTTGAAACGTTTCCCCGCGCCGCTGACGTCGGTGAGCGCGGCGTCGGGCCCTCACCAGGGCCGCCCACTACGTGGAGCCGGTCTGGCGGGAACAGGGCAGCAAGGACGACGAGGCCAAGCTCGCCCAGTTCCACGCGGACGGGCCGGAGCCGGCGCGGCCGGTCGGTGAGTTCGGCGCGCTGCTGCTGGCCGACCACCTCACCGCCGCGCCCGACGAGCACTCCGACTGCGAGTCCGCGCACGCCCTCCGGCAATCGGTGACGGTGACCAGCCGCTACCTCAAGCGCTGGTGCCTGGCGGGCGGCGGCGAGGCGGACCTCGCCAGCATCCGCTCACACGTGGCCTCCCTGGTCGCCAAGGCAAAGGAGCAGGCCACCAGGGCGGCCACCGCGGCGCGGACCGCCGCGACGGCGCAGCAGGAGGCGTGGGCCGTCGCCGACACCACCCACGTGCCTCGTGGCCGTGGCCTGATGTACGCCCAGCACGTGGTGCCGACCGCCGCGAGGGCGTCGATGATGCCGTGCTCCCGGGCGGCCCGGACGTCGTGGACGGCACGGGCAGAGCCGGCGACGCCCCGCACCAAGGCCGACATCACGTGCTAGGCCGGCAAGGGCTACCGGGGCAGCGACGGCACGGTCCTCACCCCGTGCCGAGACGTTGGGGGACCCTGTCCACCGGTCAGCAGGCCGTGAACCGGTCCCACGCGAAGATCCGCGCCCTCGTGCAGGCCATGGCCACCCTCACGTCCTGGCGGCCCCTTCGCAAACACCGGTGCTCGCCCACCCGAATCACCTGCCCCACCCAAACCGTCCTCACCTTGTATTTGGCCAGCTCAAACCGATGTCGGAAAAGCCTCACCACCTCAACTCAAGAGGTTTGCCTTGGGAGCGCTGGTGGCAGCAAGGCAAATGCGCCCGAGCCTCAAGGTCGCCGACAGAGTCGCTCACCGGGCGGCGCGGTGAGGATTGCCCTGGCTGTCGCAGGGCAGGCGGTTCTCGCCGTAGGCAGCGGTGAAGTTCTCGGTCAAGTCATCTTCGACCGCTGTCATGACACCGGAGCTGATCCGGATCACGCCGCTGAAGGGACGTTCTACGTCACGGATGACGAGCAGGACGCTGGTAAGCAGGGCGGTCGTCACGATCAGGGTGGCAGTGACAGTCCCGCCGGCCACGTCGTACATGTGGCCCAGAGCTTTGGCTTCCTTGCGTACTGCTTCCTCGGCCCGGCCGTTGGAATTCGATGCCGCCACCAGGACGAAGGCGAGTACGAAGACGGTCAGAGCCTGCAAGGGCAGGACGAAGTCCCGTACAGTCAGGGTCGGCGTTTTCAGGGACTCCAGTTGGCGTCGCAAGAGGCGGCGACCGAATACTCCGGACAATACAGCACCGACGGCCACGACGATCGTGACGATCACAGTTTCCCTCTTCAAGAGCGGCCTTCGACAGCCCGCCGGAAAGGACTCGGCAAGGCGAACCTGCGGCGCTGCAAACAATGGTTTCGAAGGCCCGCCACCTCGGCACGGCAGAGGCGGCCATTCGGGGGGCATACGCATAGCCCGTTGCTGGTCCGCGCGGTTATCGCCCTGCGAAGCGCCCGGCGCACGAAAGTCGCTATACGGCAACCTGAGCGGTTTACAAGGGGCGCCCCACCCGAGGAGACCCGAGCGGGGCTGCTTGGGTGGTCACTCCACGAAGCCGGTACGGAAGGCGGCCGGGGTGGCAGGGTCGACGCGGCAGGCGGCTCAGCGTGGCCCGGCAGGCCTGCAGCCGAGGGATGGGCGGCGCCGAGGGATGGGCGGCGCCGAGCGGGTAGGGACGGCCGAAACGGCGCAGCGTTGAGCCGCGACGGTTGGCTCAGCCGGGAAAGTTAGCCGAGTCCGCTGATGCAGGCGTTCGCCGAGCCGATGTCCGTCTGAAAGGCCAGCGGGTGTCCGATCCCGGTGCGGCGGAGTTCGGCGGCCGTCGGGGTGACCGCCGCGGCGTGGTCGTCTCAGCCGGTGCCAAGCAGCTCACCGGCGACCGGGTCGTACTCCTCCTTGCGCAGCGCCGAGACCCGTATGCCCTTTGGCTGCAGCAGCTTCTTCGTCTCACGCTGCCCTCGGGTGGTGAGCACCCACACCTGCCGCTGGTCGTCCGGACGGTCCCGATCCTGGCGAGGTGGTCCTGGAGATCCAGAGGTTGTCCCGCGGGAGCTTGTCGTGCCGGTCGTTCGGGCGGGTCGGCTTCCACAACTGATCGGGCGTCGCCCTCTGAAAAGTCCCCAGCGCTCGCAGCGATCCCCTCCACCGAGGCTCCGACGATTTCTTCCTGCGAACAGGACACTTTCGGACATGTGCTGATGGACCTGCGCCGGCCCCCGAACGCCTGGCCTGACCTGTGAAAACGCCTGATTCCTGGCGATGGGGCGCGGAAAGGGTGATGGAGGGGGCTGCGGAGGGGGTTTGTTCCGGCTCGTCGGCGGTGCTCACCACGAGGTGCTCCTGGAGGTGGGGTGGGCTGATCCCACCGCGCACCTTCTGCGGGTTGGGCTTTCGGCCCGCGTGTGACGGCGACCCTGGAAAAGCTGCCGGCCGTGCCCTCATCGTGTTCGACAAAGGTGACCTCTCGCAGCGGAGACTGAGCGATCTCACCGAAGGTTGGTCGGGATGTTGTCCCTCAAAAGTTGAGCAAGACGGCCAAAGCCGGGTCGTGGGATCTGTCTGCGAAGATGGGCCACATGGATGCGCGAAGCATGAACCATGTGACGGTGGCCGGACGGCCCGGCGGACCGATGGTGATGCTGGCACACGGGTCCGGGTGGGATCAGAACATGTGGCGGCCGGTGGCGCCGGCACTGGAACGCGACCTCACCGTGGTCCTCTCCGATCACGTGGGCTCGGGAAACCCCGATCTGTCGGCGTGGAGCCGGGACCGCTATTCGATGCTGGGCGGGTAAGCTGTCGATATGCTTGAGCTGTGCCGGGAGCCGGCGCTGGGCCCGTCACGTTCGTGGGGCATTTGGTGGGCGCCACAATGAGTGAACCGGCCGCCGTGCGGGAGCCCGAGGCATTCGCCGGGCTGATACTGCTCACCCCTCCGTCGTATTTCACCCACGATCTGGAGGTCGGTTACCAGGGCAGGTCCAGTGTCACGGACATCGAGGAGCTGCTGGGGTCGCTGGAGGCGAATTATCTGGGCTGGTCGGGTGCGATGGCCCCGGTCAACATGGGAAACCCACAGCAGCCAGAGCTGGGTGAGGAGCTGACCAACAGCTTCTGTTGCACCGATCCGGAGATTGCCCGGGTGACATTTCTGTCCGACAACCACACCGACCTCGCCAACGTGGCGATGCCCACGCTGGTCGCCCAGTGCCCCAGCGATGCGATCACCCCGCCGGAGGTGGGTGCGTTCATCCATGCGCAGGTCCCGGGGAGCCGGCTGGTCACGCTGGATGCCACGGGACACCGTCCTCAGCTCGCCGCCCCCGAGGAGACCGCCGCCACCTTCGCAGGAATCCTCCAGTGATGTGCAAGACCAACGGCGAAGAGGACGGCGGCCCGAAGGGAGACGAGAGGCCGGCGGAGGAGCAGGGGCAGTTCTCCGCGCTACTGGAGGACAGCGCCGAGGACCTGTACGAGCACGCGCCCTGCGGCTACCTGTCCACCCAGCTGGACGGCCGGATCGTGAAGATCAACGCCACCCTGCTGAACTGGCTCGGCTACCGGCGCGACGACCTGGTCGGCCGCAAGCACTTCTCCGACCTGCTCACGGTCGGCGGCCAGCTCTACCACGAGACCCACTTCGCCCCGCTGCTGCGGATGCAGGGCGAGATCAGCGGCATCGCCCTGGAACTGAAGGCCGCCGACGGCACCCGACTGCCCGTCCTGGTCACCTCGACGGTGAAATCCGGCGGTGACGGGCAGCCACTGCTCATCCGCACCACCGTCTTCGACGCCCGCGACCGCCGCGCCTACGAAACCGAGCTGCTGCGCGCCCGCCAGGAAGCCGACCGGGAACGCGACCGCCTCCAGATCCTGGCCACCACCCTGCAGAAGACCCTCCTGCCGCCCGCGCTGCCGGACGTCCCCGGCCTAGAGGTAGCCGCGTACTACCACATCGCTTCCGTCGACGAGGTCGGCGGCGACTTCTACGACCTCTTCCCCCTGACAGCCGGCAGCTGGGGCCTCTTCCTGGGTGACGTGTGCGGCAAGGGCGCTCCCGCCGCAGCCATCACCTCACTGGCCCGCTACACCCTGCGCGCCGCCGCCGTCTACGACCCCGACCCCGCCGCCGTCCTCGGCAACCTCAACACGGTCCTGAACCACGAGTACAGCGGCACCGACCCCCGCTTCTGCACCGTCATCTTCGGCCTGCTCACCCCCGACCCCGACCGGGGCGGCTTCCACATCACCCTGGCCAGCGGCGGACACCCACCAGCCCTACTGATGCGCGCCGACGACACCGCCGACTTTCTTCCCACCCCCGGCGGACAGCTCATCGGCGTCCTGCCCGACGCCCACATCGCCACCACCACCGTCCACCTCGCCCCAGGTGACACCCTGCTCCTGCACACCGACGGCCTCACCGAAGCTCACACCAACGCCACCGCAGGCGGCGGAGAACGCTACGGCGACGACGCCCTCCTCGACTTCGGCCGCACCCTCGCCCCCACCACCGCATCAGACACCATCAGCGCGGTCCGCGACCTGCTCGACACCTTCGGCACCGGCGTGGACGACGACACCGCTGTCCTCGCCATCCACGTGCCCCGACCCTCCAGCGAAGAGCATCAGTGACCAAGCACCTGACCCTCCAGACCCACACCACCCCCAGAGGAGCGGTCATCGAACTAATGGGGGAATTGGACCACCGCACCGCGCCGGAGGTCCGCGCCGCGCTACCCGGCGTCGACCTGCGCCCAGGCCAGCAGCTCGTTCTCGACCTTGGCGGCCTCACCTTCTGCGACTCCAGCGGCATCACCGTACTGATCGCCGCCCGCAACCACGCCCTGGCAGCCGGCGCGTTCATCGCCCTGACCGCGGTACCCGACCGCGTCGGCCGGATCTTCCGCATCGTCGGCCTGGAGCAGGTCTTCCCCACCCATCCCACCGCCCAGGACGCCGAAGCCGCCTGGCGCCCCGTGGCCGGCTGACCCGGTGAAGGCCGGCACGCGGTAGCACCCGAAGGGCTGCGGCACCGCCCGTCGACACTCGCCCCGGCAACGACTTCCCATGCCACACCCCGCTCGCGGTCGCCGACCCGGATGAGAGGTACTCAGGCTTCGCTGCCGTCACACCTGAGCAGGACGAACCGCGTCGGCGGGGCCGAGGGAAAGGGCTGCCCCTCCCCCGCCGTTATGGCTGAGTGTGCCGGTCGTCGTGGGGCCGGGCGGCGGTGCGGCGGCGGTGGTACGCCTTCTGTCGGCACGGCGCCCCCAGTTACACGTGTCCGCGAGCCCCGTCGTGACCGGTCGACCGCAAGGCCCCGCAGCGTCATCCCGACCCCCGCATCGCCGTTACCGGTACGCGTGAGGAACATCCGGCAGACCCGCGAGCACGTCACCCCTTGCAGCAGCTTCTCCGCGCCCCGGACCACCAGCAGTCCGCAGGCGACGCACGGCTCCGGCGGCAGGGAGCGCCGCGACCGGCCAGCCCGGACCACCACACCGTACGGGTCCGCCGGGCCGACGCCGGGACGCCGAACGGGAGACGGCCCGAGGGCGGACGGCGAGGGCGTCGGCCACCGGACGCTCAGAACGTGCTGACCTGCGGAGAGGGACTGCCCGCCAGTAGTGCCGTCAGCTGTGCGCCCGAACAATTCGCGCTCACAGACGGGACAGGTCTTCGTCACCTTCCTGACGCGCTGCACATCCGTCTTGGCGTGTCGGACGGTTCGTCCTCCATGAGCCCCCAGTCGTCGGCGCCTCTAATCTCGGCGGAAACGCGCCTCTGTGTCGAACACGAGCCGAGAGGGGCGATCGGGTGCCGGGGCGGAGGTGAGGCGGGTCCAGCCGGCAGGTGGGGCCAGGAGCGTGCGGACGTGGGGCTTGCGGGTACGCAACCGCACGTGTCCCCGGTAACCGTGAAGGATGAGGTGGCCGAGGTGTTCGAGGGCCTTGACGGCGAAGCCGTTCGCCGGGCACATGCCCTCGCCTTTGCCGAAGGGGAGGTAGGAGCGCCGCTGGTCGTCGGTCAGTCGCTCCCATCGCGAGGGACGGAAGTCCAGGGGCCTGTCCCACACGGCCTCCGACCGGTGGATCGCGTGCGTGCCGATCAGGACGTGCTCGCCCTCACGGACCCGGGAGCCGGCTACATCGTGGTCGGTGGCGGCCACCCTGATCAGGCGCCAGGCGGTCGGATACAGGCGCAGCGCCTCCCTGACCAGCCGATGGACCTGCTCCTGCCGCACCACCGGGGTATCGTAGCCGTGTTGGATGCCGAGCATCACCACCCATTCGAGGGTCACGCCGGTGAAGCCCACCGTGGACAAGACGAGGCGTTGCAGCAACTGCGCGCGATCGGCCGGGGACAGCTCTCCGGGCAGGCCCAGCACCAGGTCGACCAGGTCCTGCGCGCCGCTTTCCCGCGCCGGCAGCCGGTCGAGCTGTTCGGCGAGCCCGGCCCGGATGGCGGGTACCGTACGGTGCGAGCGCCTCAACACATGGCCGACGATGTCGTCGGCGACGACGCTCGACGTCACGTAGGCGTCGACGAGGGCGTTGATTTCGGTGTGACGCCGGTGCGCGATGACCGGGGCGAAGTACCGCCGGACCAGTTCGACGCCCCAACGGTGGTGCCGCAGGCGGCCGCGGCCGTCGCTCACCTCACCGAGGGCGGAGTCGAGGTCGAACGACGACGCGAGGTCGTGCCGGGCCAGGACCCCGAGCAGTTCGCGGGAGGCTTCCCTCCGTACCGCCTCGGGTAGGGACTGCGGCCCGAGGCGGAAGAACCCTGACTGGGACAGGTAGTCGTCGGCCGAGTCGACCAGGACGCCTCGGGCCGCGTCGGCGTCGGCCACGAAGAGGGTGCCGAAGCGGAGCCTGAACGGACCGTCGCGGTCCGCGGCCTGCTCCTCCCACCGCCGCAGATGCGGCCACAGACTCTTCCTGTCAAGGAACATGGGGCGTCCGCCCATCTGACGGAGGACGGGACACCCGGCGGTCCAGCCGCTCGTCCCATTCCTTTGCGGAGGGGATGTCAGGCGTTGTGCCCGTACCTGTCGCCGTACTGGTTGCGGCGCGCACGCGCCTCACCGCTGAGCGCCCGAAGACTCCTGATGATCCATGACATCGCGGCTGACCTCCTTGTCGGTCGGGGTTGCGCCCGGTCCGGCTGCCCAGGGTTAGTCCCGCTGTCCGTAACCGACGAAGTACCCGTGCCACCGTGCACGCATCTCACCGCTGAGCGCCCGAAGGCTGCTGGTCACCCACGACATCGTGGTCCTCCTTGTCGGTCGGTGCTCTTGGGCCGTGCCGCGTGGTACACCACCCCGGCGGCCCGCCACAGGGGCGCCCTAACGGTACTTCCACGGCAGAACCGGGTGAGCTGCCAGAACCAGCCAAAAGCGGAGGAACCTCAGGCCGTGGAATGCCGGCCCCGCTCGCGCACCGACGTCGGCCCCGGTGCGCGGGCAGGTCTACGGTCGATCATCGGTGCCGGTGCCGGACAGGGTCAGTGCCTTGTATTCGACGCTGCTGAAGCCGCGCAGCCCAGGCCATGTGCGGCGCAGGGTGTTCCTGCGGTGTTTCCAGGCCAGTCTCTCCAGAGAGTCTCGTCGACCGAACCAGCACGTGGCCAGCAGGAGTAGGTGAAGGCTCGCGGTGCCACCGAAGACGACCGCCGCGAACGTGGCTCCGCGGGCGGTCGCCGGGTACTTGTCGAGCACGGAATGCTGGCCTGGTTCGTCCAGGTCACCGACGATGAAACCCATCATCACCGGGCCCACGAGGTGGGCAATCACCAAGAGCACCGAGGAGACCAGCGTCCAGGCCAACTCCCACCCCTCCCGCCAGTTGACGCAGATCAGCTTGAGCGCGCGCCATGTCTCCCTGCTCGCGTAGGAGGAGAGCGCCAACAGGACCAGGACGAGGATCAGCAGTACGGGCTGTGGCAGCTGGACGTCGCGGAAGGGCAGCCCCGCGAACAGCACCGCCTCGATGGCCAGGCACGCCAGCAGGGGCAGGGGCCCCCGGACAGAGACGTGGCGGCAGGCGCATCGGTCACACAGGAACGCGGACTCCGTGCCGAGGACTTCATACCTGATCATCGTGTTCTGATAGGGGTTACCCATCATGTTCGTCATCGCCTTCGGCACGCCGATGCGGAACTCGTAACGGCGGCCGTATCGGTGTTCCCCGCATCGCGCGCATACAGGATGGTGCACGTGAGTCATGGAGGGACCCCTTCACTGCGGCGGCTTCACGGTGCGGCGGGGCGAGCGACGACCCGCGCCTGCGTCACCGCGGCGATCCGGCCCGCACACCGCACGCCACTTTGAGACTGCCGGGACCGTACCTGCCCTCGCCTCGCCCGATGGAGCGCTTCGATGCTCGCACAGCGAGGCTTGAAGTGCTGCCGAAACCCACAGACGTCACCCGACGACAAACCAGGTGTTCTCGGCGCGGAGCAGGGGAGCATCCGGCAGGCGATGGAGCGAAGGATCACCGGCTTGTCGCCGCCGGTACCGGCAGTGACCAGGACGTGCGGGGAATCGACGGAGACCTCCTTCTTTCCCGCGCCGAAGCCGATCAGTGGCGCGGACTCGGGCATCTTCGCCAGGTTCTCGCGCGCCGGGACGGCGCGGCTCTGAGCCGCCGGGGGCTCGGGCGGCGACGTGACGGTCACCTGTGCAGCGCTGGAACATCTCCTCCTCGTCGTCGGACCTGCGCTGCGTGTTCACGTGCTGGCCGGTCTTCGCCGCCCCATCCGGGTCTGTCGTTAGCGTGATCAGGACAGCGACCGGGTTTTCCCGGCAATGGAGGAACGGCAGGGAAGGGAGCAGACGGCATGACGTTCACGCGCTGGAAGGACCGGTCCGTCATCGTGACCGGAGGTACACGGGGGATCGGACTCGGTATCGCCGAACTCTTCGCCCGGCAGGGCGCCGCCGTGTTGCTCACGGGCCGGAGCGAGGAGAGGGCCCGCGAGGTGGCGGACGGTCTCGCCCAGGTCACCGGCGGGCGGGTCGCGGGCATGGGCGTGGATGTGCGACGGCCCGAAGACATCGAGGAGATGGCGGCCGAAGCCGAACGGCAGTACGGCGGGATCGATGTGCTGTGCGTCAACGCCGGGATCTTCCCGGAGCGTCCGCTGCGCGAGCTGACCGCCGAGGACGTGGACGAGGTCTTGGACGTCAACCTCCGGGGCTCCATCCTGTCAGTGCGGGCCTGTCTGCCCGCGATGGAACGGGCCGGACGCGGCCGGATCGTTCTGACCTCCTCGATCACCGGCCCGACAACCGGCTACGCAGGGTGGTCCCACTACGGAGCCAGCAAGGCAGGACAGTTGGGTTTCCTCCGCAGTGCGGCTCTGGAGCTGGCGCCATACGGCATCACGGTCAATGCCGTCCTGCCCGGAAACGTGTACACCGAAGGGCTGACCGGTCTCGGGCCGGACTACCTGCGCCGGATGACCGACTCCATCCCACTGGGGCGGCTCGGTGGGACCGCCGACGTCGCACACGCCGTGCTCTTCCTCGCCTCCGACGAAGCCTCCTTCGTCACCGGCCAGTCCCTCACCGTCGACGGCGGCCAAACCCTCCCCGAGTCCCTGGACGCCTTCGCTGTCCCCACCGGCCCCTGACCTCGGACAGAGAACCGCCCGGCCCTCGGACCCGCCTCATTTCGGCCAGGTACGCGCGACCCGACTCCTGCATACGTCCAAAACCGCACCCTCACTGCGGACACAGAGCCTCGTGAAGGGCAATCCCCCAATCGGTCGAAGCCGGATCCACGCCCATGACACAACCGCACGGCGCCGTGCGGGGCAGCCCAGGAGGGGACCGGTCAACGACAGCAGACGGTGACTCCGGGCGGACTCGCACCGTTACGGCGGAACGTGACGATCGTGGCTGGTGCGGGTGACGGCGCGGCCGGGGTGGGCATGACCGGACACCGGGCGCGGCGGCGGGGTGGCCGGCGGCCGGCTCAGTCGTCACGGCTACGGCCGGGCCAGCCGGTGACGGCACGGACGAGACCTGCGCAAAGATCCCGAAGCGGCAGGGCAGCGGACGGCACCGAAGCAGCCAGCCCGGCGACGCGGACGGCGCCAACTCGGGGCGGGGCGGCGACCGGACGCGGGCCCGACGGCGCGAGCAGCGACACGATGGCGGCCAGGCGGAACGCGGCGGCAAATCCGGGTGTGGCGGGGCCGCCGAACAGGTCGACGAGCACGGCCAAGCCGACGGTGTCGGGCGTCAAGCGCGACGGTGAGGCGGCCGGCGGGGCAGGTCGGCGACGCGGCCTGCGCTGCCATGGCCCGGGGGTACGGACCGTCTCCCGGCCAGGACGGCCCGATGACGGCCGGCGGTGCCCGGCCGGAACGAGGTGCAGAGCAGGCCCGCGCCAAAACGATCAGCGGCGCCGACCGTGACCAGAGCGGGTGCTGCTGGACCTGATGACGAGCGGAGACGCCCCCCCCGCGTCGTCACGGTCACGTCGACCGACCACCGTCAGGCGCACCTCTTCTTCGACGACCTGACCGCAGCGCGCGTGTGCGCCGATGCGTCGCCGGCAGCCGGCCGGGCCGTTGTCGGAGGAACTGGCCGGCGCGCCTTTCCCGCTCCCGTCTCTGACCTGAGCCCGGGACGGCGGGCATCCGCGCCCGGGCACCGTCCGCAGGATCGGCGTGTCGCAGGGGCCGTGCGCGGCCGCAATGGCGAAGCGGGACGGACGCCTCGGTGCCCATGCCGGTGCTTCCGCCCGGTGCCCCGGCTGTCGAACGCGGGCGCGGGGACGGTCAGGGCCTGCGGTGCACGGAAACGGCGTACGCGCCGCCGGTGTAGGGGTCGCGGGACCAGGTCGCGTACCTGGCTTCGAGGGTGAGGCCCGACGCGCGGCAGTGAGAGTCGTAGTCGTCCAGCGTGTATCCGCGGTCCAGGGAGAACCCGGCGACGAGGCGCCCGGCCGGCCGGACGTGGCCCGCCACCCCGGCCACCAGGGCCGGTTGCGTTCCCGGCGCGGTGAACAACGGGACGTTGCCCGCCATCACCACGACGTCGAACCACTGCCCGAGATCGAGCCCCACCAGGTCGCGCCGGTACCAGGGGATCTCCGGCGCCCGGCGCCGGGCGGTGGCGAGCATCGACTCGTCGATGTCGACGCCCACCACGGCAAGCCCGTGGCGGGCCAGTTCGATGGCCACCCGCCCGGTGCCGCAGCCCGCGTCCAGGACCGTGGCCGGCCCGAAGGAGCGGACCAGCGTGGCCTCGCCGTGGACGTCCTTCCCCTCGGCAGCGATGCGGTCGAACCGCTCCTGGTACTCCTCACCGTTCCACGTCATGCCCTCACCATGGCACACCCGGCGCCGGCCCCCGGCCCACGGGGCGTCGGACGTCTCCATCGCACGTCCAGCGAACGGACCACCCAGGAAACAGACGACCACAGCGATACCTCCCCCGGCGGTGCTCTCCCCCCTCACCCCTTGGCGGGGAGCCCGCCCGCCGAAGGACAGCATCGGAATGCCGACGTTCCCCGTCCCGGTCCCGCCGCCAGGCTGACAGCGACACGGACGCGGCGGCCCCGGGCCGAAGCGGCCACGGGAACACCCGGCGACAAACGGACCAACCGGGGCAGCAAGCAGTGCAGTCGGGGCAACGAGACGGCGCGGACGGCGGGTAGGTCGTTGCGGCTGAACGTGCCGATCCTCGTCCGACCGGAGCGGCGGCGCGGCACCGACCGGTCCGGAGCCCGATATCCGCCGCCCCGCGCACAGCGGCGGTGCCGGACACGGTAGGGCCGGCTCGGCCTCGGCGGTCCGCTCGGCGGCGCTGCGGACCCACGAGCCGCGAACGGGCGTCTCGAGAAGGAGTGTCGGACCCGGAGGCCACCTACCCCCGCATCCTCGGCATCGAAGGCGTCGGCGTGGTCGACCGGGCCGACGAGGGCAGCGGGCTGCGCCCGGGCCGGCAAGTGGTGACCATGACGGGCGCGGCGTGGGCCGCTCGTTGGACGGCGCCTACGCCCCGTACGTGACCGTCCCCGCGGCGCGGGCCACCCCGTTCGGGACCAGCCTGCCGTGGGACGTCGTCGGCGCGCTGCCGAAGACGTCCAGATCGCGTACGGCTCCCTCGCCACCGGCCTCGGCCTGGAACAGGTCCGTGACGCCCAAGCCGACGTCGAGTCCGGCGCCACACCGGGCAAGCACGTCGTCGTCCTGAACGACTGAGAGCCGGGGACTCAGGGCACCGCACTCCGCTCACGGACCGGTCGTGTCCTCCCCGGCGGCGAAGGCGGCCGGTGGTGCCGGTGCGGTCGCGGAAGAAGCGACCGAAGTTCGCGGGATCGGTGAAGCCGAGGTGGGCGGCCACGACCCGGGTGTCCCACCGGGCGTGTCCCAGCAGGCGCCGGGCTTCGAGGCGGCGCCGCTCGTCGATGAGCTCACGCGCCCCTTTACCCGTGGCGTCCCGGGCGGCGCGGTTCAGGATGCGCACCGAGCAGCCGAGCAGCTCGGCGTAGTCCGCAGCCCGGTGCAGTTCGCGGAAAAGTGCAGCTCCAGGGCGTCCACGAACCGCTTGTGGGTGTCACCACGGCCCGTGTCGGCCGTCGTGCCGGTGAGGGCGGTTCCGGGGGCGTCGGCGAGGCGCAGCAGCAGCGATTCGAGCAGGCTGCGACGCAGTGCGTGGTGGAATGTCGAGGGGGCGGCGCCCGAGGGCCCGGTGCTCCTCCAGGAGCTGCGGTGCCGTCTGGTGGAGCCAGGTGGAGTCGTCGGGGGGCGGGCTCAGCACGGCAGGGGCCCCGTGCACGGTGAGCGGGGCCAGCAGGCGGGCGGTGCCGGGTGTCAGCACGTCCGGCTCGAACAGGACGAACGGCCCGCGGGCGGCGCCGGGCGGATGCCAGCACTGTGCGTGTCCGGGGCGCACCCACAGCCACTGGCCGGGGACGACGGTCCGCGTGACGTGGTCGACGTCGTGCCGCAGTACGCCCTCGGTGACCACGATGAGGTAGTGGAAGGTGGCCCGGCCCGGCCGGGGCGGGTTCCACGGCCAGTCGTCGTGCCCGGTGAAGAAGCCCTCGACGGTGCTCACCTCCAGCCCGCAGGGAGTGCCGACCGGGGGCTGGAAACCACCGTACGAGGGGACCGCGGCCGGTCCGGCCCGGCCATTCGGGGCTGGATGTCGCTCGTCGACCATCAGGTGTCCGCAGCCTACCGCTCCTTTTCGGTTGTTTCCAGGCAAAGATGGACTGTGCTGCTGCGGTTGGCGGCGCGCCCCCCGTGCCTTTCGACGCCGCGGACCGTCACTTCCGAGGAGGCCCACCGCCCATGAACGAATCGACCCTGCAGAAGACCGCCGCCGACTGCGCGCAAGAGCTTCCCGGAGCCCGTCTGGAGCATCCCTTCGGCGACGACTGGGAGGTCTTCAAGGTGCGCGGCAAGGTGTTCATGCTGATAACCGAGGTGCCCGGGCGCCCCATCGTGATCCTCAAGGCGGACCCCGGCGAGGCCCTCGCCCTGCGGGAACACCACAGCCACATCACCCCCGGCTACCACATGAACAAGAAGCACTGGATCACGCTGGAGGACGGAGAGGGCATCGACGAGAAGCTGGTCAGGGAGCTCGTCACCGAGTCCTACCGGCTCGTCGTCGCCCACCTGCCCAAGGCCGAACGGCCCGTCGACCCGCACACCTACGCCGGCGGCACGCGGGCGCCCCGGTGAGCGCGGCCGGCGACCGGCTCCAGGTACCGCCCGCCGGGTGGCCCTTGCCCTGCCCGACGTCAGCCACTCACGCCCCTTCACCTCCCGGCTCGACGTGTACAAGGTCGCGGGCAAGGTGTTCCTGATCGTCACCGACGATCAGGACGAGCAGATCATCACGGTCAAGTGTGAACCCGAACACGCCCGCGCGCGGGTGCACGACTACGCCTCGATCGCCCCGGGGCGCTACCTCGACAAGCGGCACTGGATCTTACTCGGGCCGGGACCCGGCATCACCAAGCGCCTCGTCACCGACGCGGTCGAGGACTCCTACGACCTGGTCGTCGCGCGGCTGCCGCAACGCGACCGCCCCCGTGCCCGATGAGTACCGCGAGCTCCCCCACCAGCGGCTGAGCCCTCGCACGTCAGCGCCCCGTACCAGGTGCGCCACGCCCGCACCCGTCCGCCTCCCAGCAGCCCAGAGACCGATGGAACCGGTCCTGCCGCTCTTCGACGGGGAACCCGCCCGGCCACTCGCCGACCGCCTGCGCCCCACCCGGCTGGAAGACGTCGCCGGACAGGACCACCCCCTGGTCCCGGACGCCCCGCCGGGCTGCACGGCCACCCAGCAGCACCTCGGCTCCGCCACCCTGTGGGGGCCACCCCGGCATCGACCGGCACGGCCGGGCCAGCGGCGCCAGGGTCGACCGGACGGCGGCCGGGGCCACGGGCCAGGCCGCGGCCGATCTACAAGGCGGCGAGCAGCGGCGGCTCCCCGGTGGTGCGCGGCGCGACGACGGGTGAGCGGGTGGGACGACGCAGTAGAGCCGGGCGTCCGCCGGCGCGGATGTGGGGCCGGGACGCTGGACGCCGGGGCCCAGTGGACTGGGCGGACCGCAGTCGGACGAGACCGGTGACCGCGGCGAAGCAGCCGGGCGGGAGCGCACCCAGGCGGCCCGCGACCGGCCCCTGCGGGCGCGCGCGGACGGTCCAGGAGAGCCCCGGTGGCCATCCGGCACCGGCCCGCGCGGCGTACCGCGCCGCCGCCCCACCCGGGCGGGCGTACGGACGAACCCCGGCCCGGCGCCATGGCGAGCCGGACGTCCGCGAAGGGCCCGCCGAGGCGCGGCCGGGACCCGACGGCGGGATCAGGCCGTCGCCTCACAGTCCCGTTGCAACAGATGGCGGGCGAAGAAGGTCCCCACCCGGCGCCGTGTCTCAGCGAGTGTCAGCGCGGGGTCGCCGGTGCCGACGAGCGCGGCCCGTGCTGTCGCTGTCACGAGTCCGGCGGTCTGGAGCCGAGGGACGAGCGAGCCGTAGTCGGTGAACGCCCAGTGGTTCGCGTCGGAAAGCAGCACGCGGCGGCCGGGAAGGGCCGCCCAGGACGACTCGATACGGGCGGCACCGTCGAATCCGTCGGTGCGGAACAGCAGCAGCGGCCGGGTGAAGCCGACTGGCGTCGGGTACAGGTCGAGGTAGCCCTCCAGGTTCGCCACCGCGCCGACCCGGCGGTCGTCATGGGCCGCGTACACCGCCGCGGTGCCGCCTGCGGAGTGCCCGTACAACCCGATCCGGCAGGAGTCCATGACCCGGGCGAGCGGCAGGTCACCGAGCCGGTCCAGGACCAGGCGGAGGTCCGCGATCCGGGTGTCCACCATCGTGCGGAAGGTCGCCGGGTCCGGCGGCCCGAGCAGGACGGTCGTCCGCAGCCCGGTCGGCAGTTCCACCTGGGAAGCGTCACCGGGGTGATCGACGAGGACGACCACACGACCGTGGCTCGCCAGGTCCTCGGCGAGGGTCGTGCCGAGCGTGCGGGAGTCACCGCCGCCGGGTGAGTACACCAGTACCGGCCGTCGCCCGGGCAGCGGTGGCGCGCCCACATACCCGTGGGTGAGGACCGCACCCCAGTCCACGGTCCCCGGCCCCGGCAGTCCGGGATGCACGTGGGGCGCGAGGCCGGCGAACTCCCGGGCCTCGGCCGGGGTGAGCTGCGGGGCCCGGGAGGAGCCGCGTACCGATCGGGCCGGGTACAGGACGGTCAGCATCAACTCCCGCACGCCGCCCACCCACGGGTCGGTACGGGCCGGGTCCGTCAGGTGGACCGTCCGTACGCCTACGGGGTACGGGCCGGTGGGCGCGGGCAGCCGGAGGACCGGGCCGCCACCGGAGGCGGACGCGGCCGTGGGCAGCAGGGCGGCGGCACTCCCGAACAGGGTGCCTTTCAGAAGAGTGCGTCGAGAAGTCATGCGAACATCCTTGGGGCGGGGCCGTCACGACGCGAAGGTTCAGGCTCCGACCGAAAGGCCGGCCCACGACGGGGAGCTGTGAGGGTGCTACGAGTCCACTTCACCGCAAAGGACTTCGCCCGTACCCGGTTCGCGCCCCGCCCGGCGCCGCTCCAGGAACTGCACGCCGCCCTGACCACGGCCGTGACCCAAAGTGGCGGGCCGCTGTTCGCGCCGTGGCGCGGCCGCGTCCTGCGTTCCCTCCCGGCCGGAACCGGCCCGCTCGCCGACCTGGTTCCGGCGGGTCGCCCGCCTTCCTTCCTCGACGTCCTCGGCGACACCGTCGCCGACGGCTTCGAACAGATCCGCGCCACCAGCCCCGGTCTGGTCCGATCCGAGCTGGAGCGGGTCTACGGGGCGGTGCCCGCCCGTGGCTGGATCCGCGGCCTGCACGCGGGCGACGAGACGGCCTGGCGCACCCTGCACCGCGCCCAGCGGGCCGCGTACGAGACGGTCCTCGCCCCGGTCTGGTCCGTCGTGCAGGATCTGCACCGTGCGGAATTCACCCGCTACGCCCTGGCGGTCGCCGAGCACGGCGTGGCCGCCACCCTGACCGGCCTGGCCCCGGGCAGCCGGCTCCACGAGGGCGTGTGGGAATGGCCCGCCGCGGCGCCGGCCCGCGACGTCTGCCTCGACGGGCGCGGCCTGGTTGTGCTGCCCACCTTCCACCACCCGGCGGGCCCCCTTCTCCAGGACGCCCCGGGCCATCCCGTGGTCCTGACGTACCCGGCCGGTCCCGGAATCCCGCCCACCGCGGAGGGCCCGGTCGCCTCCACCGAGGCCCTGGCCGCCGTCCTGGGCCGCACCCGGCTCGCCGCCCTGCGCCTCCTCGCCGACCCGCACACCACGACGTCCCTGGCCCGCGCCCTCCACGTCAGCAACGCGACGGCCTCGTCCCACGCGGCCGCGCTCAGATCGGCGGGCCTGACGACGACGACCCGCGCGGGCCGCTCGGTCACCCACCAGCGCACGGCCCTCGGCACGCTGGTCGCGGGCGCCTGGCCGCCGTAGTGCGCCACACGACGCGGCCAGCCACGCCACACGGGTTGCGACATCCCGGCCTCGTGCCCCTGGCCCACCAAGGGACGTACCGCGCCGTGACAGTGAGACGCGTTGCCCGTGACACCCCCGTGTCAGCACGGGGCGCCGGAGACAGATACACCAGCAGCGCCAGGACCGCAGCGACCACCGGGCCGGTCGTCGTCTTTCGTCGCGTGCCCGGCCAACCGGCCACGCCGCCGATACGGCCCGGACCCGACGCCTCCCCGGTCGAGCACCTCCCAGGACGAGAGGCGCTTGCCTGTCTGGGCGTCGACGGCGGTGCCGGTCGGGGTCGGGCGGATCGTCCGCAGGGTCCCCGTGAACCCTTCCACGTCGTGCCGCCGATCGTGAGGCGCGCGGTGATGTCGGTCGACGGGTAGCCGACCGGTTCGGCGGCCGTCACCAGCAGCTCCGACTGGCGCGGGTCGGTGGCCGCCTCCCGCCCGACGGCGAAGGCGAGCAAGGGGGACGGCGCGCTGGAGCGCGGCGCGCAGGTCGGCGATGTGCTGGTCACGGATGTCGCCTGCGGGAGCGGGCGGGGTGTCCGTAGGGTGCTCCTTGGCGGCCCGGTCAGGTGATGCGGGCGATCAGAGCGGTGGCGTCCGCGTACGGTCCGGTAGCGCGTGGGCGCGCCGGACGGCGTCGTCGACCAGGCGCTCGGCGGCGGTGCGCAGGTCACCGCTCAGGTAGGGGGCCAGGTCGTGACCGGTGTCCCCGTGGGACTCGTGAGCGACGTCGGGGCCCAGCAGCAACCACCCCGGCCGGACCGGGACGCGCAGGTGCTCGGGGGCTGGGGGCCCCACCACCGTTCGGTTTCCCCGTCGTTGCGGGATTCCCCGAGGCAGGCGGTGGTTCAGGTCCCGGTCCCCGTAGCCGTCGCAGGCGCGGCGGGCGTCGTGGTCCTCAGTGAGCATCCGTGGGGCCGTCGAGCCCGTCGTGGAGGAGGTAGGCGCGGGCGTCACCGGACCAGGCGAGTGAGAACTGGCCGCCGGGGGCGTGGACGGCGACGACGGCTGCGGCCGCGGGCAGGTCGTGGCCGAGGCACCGGGCGGGGTTGGTGGCGTAGCGGTCGTGCTCAGTCCGCAGGCCGGCCTCCGCCTCACCGCACGCGGCGGACGGAGCGGCTGTGGTCGACGTTGGTCTCGCGCTTGCGGGACGGGCCGGTGCGGGGATGGGCGGAGGCGGGGGTCACCTGGGCTTGAGCTGCTCCTTGAACGGGGCGAGGTCGGCGGGCAGGGGGGCGGGTAGCCGGGAGAGGACGTACTCGAAGTCGACCCAGGACTGTTCCCACTGCGGGTCGCCCAGCGCCGCCTGGGCGTCGGAGAGCAGGAGGATGGCGCGGGCGTAATGGGCGTGGGCGCCGACCCCCTGGTTGAGCAGTTCCTCAAGGCGGTCCATCGCCTCTTGGGCGGCGTCCCGCTGGTCGGTGTGCGCGCCGTTGGCCGCGTAGCCGTAAGCCAGGCGCAGGGCGCCGTCCGCGCACAGCCGCAGGCTGTTCCCGGTGAGCGGGCCGAGGGACTGGTACTCGCGCACGCAGGCCGCGTAGGCGGCCACGGACGCGGGCGAGCCCTCGCCCTCCAGGACGCGCAGCACCTCGGCGTGCAGGTAGTGCACGCGGGCCAGGTCCGGGCGCAGGGCCGGGGTGTCCGCCACGAGTCGCTCGTAGGTCGCCACGGCCTGCGCCGCGTGGTCGCGGGCAGATCCCATGTTCGTGTTGGCCAGGTCGGCGTTGGCGAGCATCCAGGCCAGGCGGGCCCTGGCGTCCGTGCAGGTGGGCAGGTGTTGCGGTGACTTCACGGCCAGGGGCTCGTAAAGGGTCAAGGAGCGCCACGCGTCGGCGGCACCCGCCGCGTAGTCGTTGAGCTCGCTGTGCAGGGAGGCGCGGTTGTACAACTGTCCGGCCAGCACCCAGCGGGCCTGTGCGTCGGCCGGGTCCTGCGCGACGATGGCCTCCGCAGCGGCGATGGCGCAGTCCGCGAACTCCTGGGCCTCCCGCACACGCCCCTGCGCGCGCAGCTCCTCCGCCCTGGCGACGTTCTCGTTCACTTGGCGTTCGCGGTCCCACCGACTCGTCCACACGCGCGACAGGCTACTGACGCACGCGGGGAAGCTGAAGGTGTCGAAGCGGTCAGATCCGCGGCCGTACGTGGCCCGGGGGCAGACGGGCGGGGTGGCGGCCGCCCTCGGGCGATCCAGGCGCTCGTAGAGGGCGCGGACGAGGCGGGCGTGGTTTCGGACGCGGCGCACGGTGCCTTCGATCGTCGCGGACAGCCGGCCTCCCGCCTCGCGCAGGACGACGTCGGAGAGCGCCCGGGGGCCGCTGTCCTTGGACAACTGGTCGGCGCGGCGGCGGACGTCGGCGGCGGCGCGGGCGTGGCCCGTGAGCTGAAGGGCGATCTGCTCCAAGTCGCTGGTGGTGGGTGTGTCCACGCTGGTCCACGCGAGGACGGCCGTGACGAGGCCTCGTACGGTTCGCAATCGAGCGGGAACCCGGCTTCCATCAGGCCGTCGGAGTCGTACAGGACCGTGTGCGCGTCGGTGCCGTCGACGCTACGCATCCACGGGACGCGCCCTCGACGAAGTTGCGGAGAATCGCGGAACTTCACTCCAGGGCGTCGATCGCGGCCTGGATGAGGGCGCGGGCTGCGTCGCCGTGCACGGCCATCTCTACGAGGCCGGCGAACGCCCTGGCGTAGTCGGCGACCTCGCGCGGCTGGGTCACCTTGGTCTCCGCCGTCAGCGTCTCCACCACGGCCATGGTGTCGTCGTGGACGTAGAACGCCTCCAGCGGCCACACGGTGCGCTGCGCGGTGAACGGGATGATCCCCAGCGACACCGAGGCGAGCGGCATCACGGCCAGGAGGTGGCGCAGCTGCCCGCGGGCCGGCTGTCCACCTCACGTGGCGTCGGGCTTCGTGATGCCGCGTGAGCGGAGCATGCGGCGTGTGACGTCGGTGTGTTCGGTCAGTGTCTTGCGCACGACCGGGGGCGCCGCCTCGGCCGCTTCCAGTACCTGGTCGAGGAAGCCGCCGTCGATCGCGAACCGCGGCAGGAGCCGGCCCGTGTAGACCATGGCGGGGATCATGCCGCCGCGGTCGAGGCCGGGTACGAGATCGAGGTAGCGGCGGGTGAACGGTCTGAGCACCGCGTCCTGTCCGGGGCGCCAGAACGCGGTGGCCACCCGGCCCACCCACGAGACGGGCACGGCCCGTTCGTCCGCCAGCACGTGCCAGACCGCCTCCTTCGTCCCGGCGTCCGGCGCGCCGGCGCGCACGCAGAGCTCCTGGACCCAGGCGTCCGGGTCGGGATCGGCCGCCAGCAGGCGGGCCGCGTCCGCCACGGCGGCCTCGCCCAGCTCGACGGCGCGGGCCAGGGCGCGCCACCGCAGGTCGTGGTCGTCTCCCGCTTCGGCCTCGGCCCGCAGGCGCTCCAGCTCGCCGCCGGCCGCGGCCCGGGCCAGGAAGCGCAGCGCGACGCGGCGCCGCGCGGGGTGCCGGGCCCGGTCGGCGAGCCGGCGGCAGGTGGCGGCGAACGCCGCGGTCAGTTCGGCCCGCTCGTCCTGCGGCGCCCACAGCTCGGCGATGTCCCCGGCGAGCGTGAGGTACGGCTCGACGGCCGCGTCGCAGGTCTCGGTCTCCAGGACGGCGCCGATGGCGCGGGCGGCTTCCGCCGCGGTGGCCTCCCCGGTGACCAGCATGTCCCACACGGTGGCCACGGCGACGCCCCGCGACAGCGCGCCGGGCAGGTCGGCGGCGTGTCGTAGCAGGGCGTCGCGGGAGGCCGGGTCCGGCCGGACGGTGGCGAAGGTCAGGTCGTCGTCGTTCACCAGGTACAGGTCCGCCCCGGCGGGCAGATCGACCGGCGTGCGGGGGCCGCGGACCTCGACGGTGACGCGGGCGGCGCGTTCCAGGCCGGTGGCCGTACGGCGGTAGGCACCCACGGCCAGGACGTGCGGACGGGGCGCGGAACCGGACGGCCCAACCGCGTGCAACACCACGCCACCGGACTCATGGCGGAGGGTCAGCCGGTCAGGACCCGCGGCGTCCAGCCATCCGGCCCGCCAGGCGTCGAGATCCCGCCCCGAGGCCCGGCCGAGCGCGTCGACGAGGTCCTGCAGGGTGGTGTTCCCCCAGGCGTGCCGGGCGAAGTAGTCGCTCATGCCCGCGCTGAAGGTCTCCTCTCCCACGTAGGTCATGAGCTGCTGGAGGACGGAGGCGCCCTTGGGGTAGGTGATGTCGTCGAAGACGGCGGCGGCCTCCGCGACGTCGTGCACGGGCTGGCGGATCGGGTGCGAGGCCGGCCCCTGGTCGGCCAAGTACGCTTTGAGCTTGCCGCCGGCGAGGTGTCCGGCCCAGGCGTCCGTGTAGGCGGTGGCGCGGGTGGCCGCCCAGTGGCAGGCGAACTCCGCGAACGCCTCGTTGAGCCACAGGTCGTCCCACCAGCGCATGGTGACGATGTTGCCGAACCACATGTGCGCCATCTCGTGCAGCAGCACCTTGGCGAGCAGTTCCCGCTCGGCCGGTGTCGGGTCGGAGCGGCGCAGGAAGGTGTCGGACCAGGTGACGCAGCCGTAGTTCTCCATGGCCCCGCCGAATTCCGGCACGAAGACCTGGTCGTAACGGCGCTGCGGGAAGGGCATGGCGAAGGCGCGTGCGTAGAAGGCCAGGCCCTGGGCGGTGAGGGTGAGGATCTCCTGCGCGTCGCGCTCCAGCACGCCGGCGAGGGACCGGCGGACGTACAGGCCGAGGTCGTGCCCGTCGACCTCCTGGCGGACCTCGTGGAAGGGGCCCGCGTTGACGACCGTGTTGTACGGGGACAGCGGCGGGGTGTCGGGGAAGACCCACCGGCGTGCGCCGTCGCACGCCTCGACGCGGGCGGTCCCCGCGTTGCTGGTGACGGTCCACCCGGCCGGGGCCGTGACGGTGAAGGCGTGCGGGGCCTTGAGGTCGGGCTGGTCGAAGCAGGCCCATACGAAACGCGCCTCGTCCGGCTCGAACGACGTCCAGACGTACACCTCGCCGTCAAAGGGGTCGACGGCCTTGTGCACGCCCGGCCCGTGGGTCGTGTCCGACTGGACGGTCTGCACGCGCAGCGTGTTGTGCGCGGCCAGGTCGTGCAGCGCGATGCGCCCCTCGACGGCAGGGGGCAGGTCGGTGCCGTTGAGCGTGGCGCAGACCACCGTCGCCGCGCAGTCGACGAACGTCCCGGCGCCCGGCTCGGTGCAGGAGAACGTGCTGGTGGACACGCACCGCACGTCGGGGCCGTCCGGCAATCCCGTGAAGTCGACGGCCACGTCGTAGCGTTCGACCCTCAACAGCGCGGCTCGCTCCTGCGCCTCGGCCTGGGTCAAACTGCGGACACCCATCACTCCTCCTGCATTCTTGGTACGCCCGGCATGCCGAGGGACGAAAGACCACAGCGTAGGGGGGTGCGAGCGGGACGGCCTCCGATTTTCCGGGCAGTCGCGGCGCGGGGACCCGGCCGAGACCGGGGCACAGGGCGGCGGACAGGCGGCGCCCGGCCCAAGAGCGGCCGCGACACGGCGGCCGAGGCACAGGGGGACGGCGCAGACCGGACGACGAAACAGCAACACGAGGGGACGACGGGACGACAGAAGCCGGGCAGCGGGACCCGGGGCGACGCGGCGCGCCGTACGGCGAGTGCCCGCGCCGACGGCGGTACGGCGCGGGGGCCGGGCACCGCGCGGTGGCAGGACACGGCGGCGCCGTACGGGGGCCGACGGCAGGGTCTAGCGCTGGCGGCCGGGACGGGACCGGACAACAGGGTGGCGGGGCCGGTGGCCCGGCGGGCGGCAAGCGGCGAGGCACCCACTGCGGGAAGCCACTGGGAGCCGGACCGCGACCGGACCGTGACCGTGACGCCGGCTCGGGACGCCGGCTCGGGACGCGGCGATGCCGTACGGCGGTCGGCCGGGACCCGGCCAGCGCGGCGGAGCTGGACGGCGCGGCTCCGGGGGCCGGGACGGCGCCGTACGGAGCGGTCGACGGGACGACGACAGTGATCGCGGGGCGGCGCCGTACGGCGGTCGGCCGGGACCCGGCCAGCGCGGCGGAGCTGGACGGCGCGGCGAGACGGCAGCGGCAGTCGACGGCGGGCCGACTCCTCAGAAACCGGGCGCCCTACTTCCTGATCCACACCCCGAGCACACCAACCACCCACTGGCCAGCGGATCAGAACTCACGAAACTGAGACAGCGTCACCCTGCACGCGATAACGCCCCACGACAGCGATACCCCACGGACCGTTCCTGCCCGAGACAGCGGCACCACACCCCGAAACCATCACCCACCAGCATCAACACACCCAGACCCCCGCCGACTCTCACCCCCACTGTCCCGAAACCGAGAGATCGCACCTGAGGCCCCGCAGAAGAGGATTCTGACGAGAATTCAACATGGCAGGTACATGACGGACACGGATGGAAGGGCATACCATCGCTACACCCCGGAGGGGCGGTCGAGGGTGCGTCCGGCCCTCACCGGACCACCCGTGCCACTCCTTCGCGTACTCCCCCGGCCCCGCCGAGGCCGGATCCCCCCACACACAGATGAAGGATCAGCAAATGCCCCTCGGTATTTGGCTCAAGGCAGGCACTTCCGCCACAGCGCTCGTCCTCGCCATGGCGGGCGCCGCGACCGCCGCCCCCGCTCCTGCGAGCGAATCATCCACCGCGCAGGCGGCAGCGGTGACCCTTCGCTACGACGACAGCCGCGCCGCAGGCTGGGAGGCCGCGATCGCGGCCGGAGTCGCCTCGTGGAACGCGAACGTGAGCAACGTCCGTCTGGTGGAAGCAGCACCCGGCACCACGGCCGAGATCGTGATCGTCGCCACCACGGGCTGGCCGCAGGCCACGCTCGGCCCTGTCCGTCCGGGCCGTCAGGTCCGCGTCGAGCTCGGCAGCCAGGCCGTGAACCAGGGCTACAACAAGACGCGGATCGCCGCTCACGAGCTGGGGCACAGCCTCGGCCTGCCGGACACCAAGCCCGGCCCCTGCTCACAGCTGATGTCGGGGTCGAGCGCCGGCACGGCCTGCACCAACGCCACGCCGAACACCACGGAACGCTCCCGCGTACAGTCCACCTACGCGAGCGGAACCGCCGCGCTCGCGCCCACCAACCGGACCCTCGTCGACGCGCCCTGACCACACGGCCGTCGAACGGACGGACTTCCCGGGGGCCTCGGCGAGACCCCCGGGACGCAGTGAGCCGCCCGTGGACGACTGCGGTGCCGGAGGGAAAGATCCCCCCACTCCCCTCGTTGTAGTGCTCAGGACCGCCGCTTCGCATCCTCGTTTCGCTGCCCGGAGTCGATGCACGACGACGCCACGGAGATCGGGCATGCCCAGGTGGACGGTGGTGCGCCGGGACACGAGGTCGCGCATGGCGGCGAGCTTCTGCCCGGCGGCGGCGAGGCCGACCTCGATCGCGGCGACCTCGCCGAGGCAGCCCTGTTTTCCTTGACCTCCTGGAAGCGGTCGAGCGGATTCGCGTGGATCTCCTCCAGGCGGGCATCTGCCCGGGACCGGGCCGCAGGACGGGGCAGCGGATGCAGGCGTGTTCATGGACGCAGGGGTGCCGAAGTCGCGTGCACAGACGCCCAGGGCGACCTTCCGCAACAGCGACCTCGACACCAGGACGACGGGGCGGCCGGGGCGGTGGGGCGCGGCGGGGCGGCCGGGGCGGCCGGGGCGGCGGGGCGGCGGGGCGGCGGGGCCGAACGGCAGGGCGCCGCCCTCTGCGGTCGAAGCAACGGCACCGACGACCGGGGCCCGGCGACGCCCTGCCGCACCGACGGCCGACCAGGACGGCCGGACACCGAGCACGACGGTCGACGCCGGCCGGTCGACGGTGATGGCGGGCCGGGGCGAGGCGGCGGGCCCGGCCGCACGACGCGACCGGGCTCACGTCCTACCCGTCTGGGACGGGTAGGTCCTCACGCCTGTCGGTGAGGCGCCGTTGTCGTCGGATCAGCCGAAGCCGAGGTTCTCCTGCGCGAAGTCGGCCGACGCCGGGGCCGGACGGGACGGGGACGGCGGTGTGCCGTCCTGGTGGGCGGCCTTCCAGCGCTTGGCCAGCTCGTCCTTCCAGCCCCTGGGCGGGGGCCAGGGACGTCCCGGGCGGCGAGCCGGGCGCGCTTCCAGCCGCCGGCGGGCGTGCGGGCGGCTTCGATCTCCTGCGGTGAAGGTGGTTCATCAGGCATGTGCGGGGGACGAACGGCAGCCGGTGATCGTCCCCGGCCCCGGAACAGGTCCGGTAGCGGTGTCCGCCTCCTGCCGCCTGACTGCTGCAGCGTCCAAGACACCGGTCGCACGACGTCTTGGGACACCGCCCGGACGCCGTCCCGGACAGGCGCGTCATCCGGGACGGCGTCCTGGACGGCCGGACGCTGGAAGCGCCACACGCGGCGTCCCTAGGCTCCGGGGTGGGCGTCGTGAAGCGACTGCGCGGCAGTACGAAGTCGTTCACGCGTCGGGCACCAGGCACGCGCCCGTCTCGCGGCTTCACGGCGTCCTCCCGACCGCCTTCCGGAAGGAGGACTTCATGTCCAAGGCACTGGAATCCCTCAGCAGCAGGCTTCTCGGCCTGTTCGTCCCCGAGGTGGAGGCCGCGGCCTCCGCCCAGGCCTGTCAGTGCTTCAACGAGTGCTGGCAGTGCGCGCGCAGCGCGTGCTGCGTCAACACCTACTGCGGCTCCATCAACTGCTGGCGCAGCTGCCCGGGCTGCTGACGCGGTGACGTGACCTGAAGTGCGACCGGGGACACCGGTGTCGCGGGTGGCGCAACGGCCGCACGCCTCGACCGTTCGGTGACCGTCCGGTGTTCCCGGTCCCTTTCTCCGCCCTTCGGCCCGTCCCGCAGGAGGTGTCACCCGTGCCCTACGCGGAGTCCGCCGTGCGCGTGCTCATCGCCACCGTCTTCCTGGTCGCTGCCGCCGGCAAGGTGAGCAGCAGACGATCGTTCACCGCCTTCACCGCGTCGTTGGGCCAGTTGAACGTCCTGCCCGGCACCGTGATCCGGGCGGTGGCCGTCGCCGTGGTGGCGACGGAGTGGCTGGTGTGTTCGCTGGTCCTGATGCCGTGGGCCTCCCTCGCCGGCGTCGGACTGGCCCTCGCCGCCGTGCTGCTCGTCGTTTTCGCCGCCGTCATCGCCCGTGTCGTCGCCCGGGGCACTCGCGCGGTCTGCCGGTGCTTCGGCAGCGGATCGAGGGAGCCGCTCGGTGTCCGGCACGTCGTGCGCAACCTGCTGCTCGCCGGGTTCGCCGCATCCGCGGCGGGGACGACGCTGCTGCGGGAGGCCGCCCCCGCCGAGCCGTGGGCGCTCGCGCTGTCCGCGCTGGCGGGGCTGCTCGTCGGTGGCTGTGTGGCCGCGTTCGACGTGGTCGCGGAGTTGTTCCGTCCCGTCGGGCCGGCGCACTCGCCCCCTTCCGGCAGTCCCCTGCAACCGGGCCGCTGAGGCCGCTCGTAGCGCGCACCACCCGTCAGCCCGCCCTCCCGTCCCGCCCTGCTCCGTCCTTCCCCGCCCTGTCCCGCCCCGTCTGAAGGGAGACGTCCGTGCCCGTCCTCGTTGCCGCCGTCGTTCTCGTCGGCCTGCTGTGCACCCTCGACCTGATTCTCACCGTCGGCGTCGTCAAACGCCTGCGGGAGCACACCGAGTTGCTCTCCGAGCGGGGCGGCGGCCGGATGTCGCTCGGCCCCGGCGACGAGGTCGGGGACTTCTCCGCCGTCTCCGTGGACGGTGAGCCCGTACACGACACGATGATCTCGAGCGAGACGGTGGTCGCGTTCTTCTCCCCGACCTGCGGGCCGTGCAAGGAGAAGCTGCCGAAGTTCGTGGAGTACGCGCGCGGTGTCCCGCGGGGCCGCGAGCAGGTGCTCGCCGTGGTGACGGCCGACGACCCGCGCGACGCGGAGGCCGCCACCCCCATGGTGACGGCGCTGACGCCCGTGGCCCGGGTGCTGACCGGGCACGACGCCGAGGCCGTCGCGGAAGCGTGCAAGGTCCGGGCGTTCCCCGTGGTGCTCAAGGTCAACCGCAGCACGGACGGTCGTCTCCTCGTCATGACCGACGACGTCGACGTGGAGCGTCCGGCCGTCGCCTCGTACTGACGCCGAACCGCTCCTCGCCCCCGCCTCCTGCCGGTCCTGCGTACGGGGAAGGAAACGCATGCCGTCCGAGTCGAGCTCGAGCCGGTGTCCGGGCGGTGGCTCGCATCGGGCGTCCTCCGCACCGGCGCAGGAGCAGCCCGGCGACCGCTCCCACCGCTGCGGAGTGCCGGACGCCCTGCGGCTGGTCGCCCGTGCGGCCACCGGAATCCTCTTGCTCTACACCGCGCCCGCCCTGGTAACCGGGTTCTTCCCGGTCGTCACCGCCTGGTCCGTGAAGCTCATCGTCGACCGGCTCGCCGCCGGGGCGACCGTGCGGGAACTCCTCGTCCCGGCACTGGTGCTGGTGGCCACCGGCATCGCCACCGGGGCCGTGCCGCACCTGGCACGGTACCTGCGAACCGAGCTCGACCGCCGTGTGGGGCTGTTCGCGCAGGACCGGCTGTTCGCCTCCGTGGAGGGCTTCCCCGGACTGGAGCGGTTCGAGAATCCGGACTTCCTGGACCGGTTGCGCCTCGCCCAGCAGACCGTCGTCGGCCCGCCTGTCGCCGTGCAGGCCCTCGACGGCGTCCTCGGAGCCGTACGGGCCGCGGTCACGGTCGTCGGATTCCTCGGCTCCCTCCTGGTCATCAGCCCACCGACCATGGCACTGGTGCTGCTCGCCGCCGTGCCGACCCTGGTCGCCGAAATGCTGCTGTCCCGTCGGCGTGCCGCAACAGCGTGGTCCATCGGGCCCGACGAACGGCGCCAGTTCTTCTACATGGGACTGCTCGCCAACGTCGAGGCCGCGAAGGAGATACGCCTCTTCGGCACCGGCGCCTTCCTGCGCAGCCGCATGATCGACAGCAGGCGCAGCGCGGACGCGGCCCGCCGGGCCGTCGACCGCCGGGAGGCCGGCCTGCGCTGCGGGCTCGGCCTGCTCGCGGCCGGAGTGGCGGGCGCCGGCCTGCTGTGGACGGTCGGCACGGCCCAGGGCGGCAGTCTGACCCCGGGTGACGTGGCGGTGTTCCTGGCGGCCGTGGCCGGGGTCCAGGCGGCCCTGACCGCGCTCACCGGGGACCTCGCCGGAACCCACCACGCCCTGCTGCTCCTCGATCACTACCAGGCGGTCGTCCGGGCCGGGCCGGACCTGCCGCGGGCCGTCGAGCCGCGCGAGCTCCCACCGCTGCGCGGCGGCGTGGAGCTGCGTGACGTGTGGTTCCGCTACTCCCCCGATCACCCCTGGGCACTGCGGGGGGTCAACCTCCGTCTGCCGGCAGGGGCGACGATCGCTCTCGTGGGTCTCAACGGCTCCGGAAAGTCCACGCTGGTCAAGCTGCTGTGCCGGTTCTACGACCCGACGCACGGCCGTATCCTGTGGGACGGCGTCGACCTGCGGGACGTCTGCCCCTCCGAGCTCCGCAACCGTATCAGCGCCGTGTTCCAGGACTACATGGAGTACGACATGACGGCCGCGGAGAGCATCGCGCAGGGCGACCTCGGCGCGCTCGGCGCACCCGACCGCATCAAGGACGCGGCGACGCGCGCCGGAGTGCACGCCACACTGAGCGCGCTGCCGCACGGTTACGACACGCTGCTGTCCCGCATGTTCTTCACCGAGTCGGACAAGAAGGACCCGGCGACCGGTGTCGTGCTGTCCGGGGGCCAAAGCCAACGACTGGCCCTGGCACGGGCGTTCGTCCGGGACCGGCGGGACCTGATGATCCTCGACGAACCGTCGGCGGGACTCGACGCGGCAGCCGAGCACGAGATCCACACCTCGCTGCGTGCCCATCGCAAGGGCGGCACCAGCCTGCTCATCTCCCACCGCCTGGGGGCCGTGCGCGACGCCGACATGATCGTCGTACTGGAGCGGGGACGGGTGGTCGAACAGGGCACGCACGACGAACTCCTGGCGCAACACGCCCAGTACGCCCGTATGTACGCCCTTCAAGCCGCGGGCTACCGCTCGTCCACGGCCCCGCCCGCCACCGTCCCGTCCCAGGCCCCCAGCCCCACCAGTGGAGGAAAAGGCACATGAGCGAAGTCGACCGCCCCGGCGCCCCGTCCTCCACCGGGCAACGCGCCCGGGCCGAGGCGGCAGTCGCCCGGGCACGCTCCCGCGCACTTCGGGCGCAGGCCCTCCGCATCGCCCTGTACGCGGCCGCCGCCCTGCTCTGGGTGAACGCCGTCGCGCTGGCCGCGGCGGCCGGCAGCCCGGTCTGGGCGGCGGTGAGCGGCCTGACCGCCCTCCTGGTCTCCACCGGACTGGCGCTCTCCCGGGCCGCCGAACTGCGGTGGGTGGCGGTGAGCGTGTCCGGGAGGAGCATGGAACCGACCTACCGGGAGGGAGACCGCGTCGTGGCGTGGCGCCGGTCGGCTCCCGTGCGGGGCGCGGTGGTCATCGTGGAACGGCCGCCCTACCGGGCGCCTTGGCCAGATGCCCCCGTGGCCCGCAACGCGCCCGCTCACGTGATCTACGCGCGGCACTGGTTCATCAAACGGGTGGCGGCGATCGCCGGCGACCCGGTGCCGCGTGCCCAGGTCCCCGCCCTGGCCGAGGTCACGGAGGAGACCGTACCGGAGGGCATGCTCGTACTGCTCGGTGACAACCAGGACGACAGCTATGATTCGCGCTTCGTCGGATACTTCCCGGCCGCGCGGGTGCTGGGCTCGGTCCAGACGGCCGGCCGGCCCGCACCCACGCCCCCGTCCACGGCGCGGATGAGGAACACCTGACGGCTCTCGCCGTCGCAGCGCTGCATGACGGCCTCCGTCCCCGCGGCGCCCCCCGGACGCGCGATGCCCACACAGCCCTCCCCCTGGACGCGCAGCACGAACGTGCCCCGACCGAGCCGCCGTGAGGGCTCGATGGAAAACGCACTGCCCTGCGCGCAGTCGTCCATGGGCTCCAGCAGGCCCTTGCCGCTGCCACCGGCCAGCGCCCTGAGGCAGCCCTTCCCGTAATCGGGATGGTGCCACTGGATACGGTAGAGCCCTTGGCCGAGAGGCTCCAGCAAAGTGCCCTGCGGCGAGACTTCCTCACAAGGCCGCTGCACAGCGACCAGAGGTGTGTAGCGCCAGCCCGGTACGCGCCCGTCGGTCAGGCAGAGGTCGGGGCTGTCGGCGACACGGATGGTCACCCACCCGTGGGGCGGGGCGGCGCCCGCGGCGGGCGAGCCGCTCACAGCGGCAAAACCCGCCCGACCCTCCCCTCCGCCGAACGAGGTCCGCACCGCTGCCGCGACGACGAGCACCGCCACAGCCATCGCCGCCGCCGCCACGGCGGCCGGCCGCACACGCCGCCACCGGGAGGCGTGCGCTGTGCTCGACGCGGCCCGCTCCAGCGAGGGTCCCTTCCCGTACGCGCCGGCGACCCGCTCCCAGGCCCCGGCCCACTCCGCGGCCCGGTCCCCTTCGCCACACGCCTTCACGAACGCCATCAAAAGATCGAGCCGAGGCGGCATGTCCCTGCTCAGCATGCTGGAAACGGAACTGCGCGGCAGGACGTCCCCTACGGCCGCCGCTCGCTCCTCGAGTTGCCGGTACGACAGTCCCGAGCACCTCTTGAGGTCACGCAGCCCCTCCATGAAGGTGGACAGGTCCCGGATCTTCCCAGGCGGACAGCTTCCCGGATAGCCCATACGCCACATCCTGAAGGTCCCTCCGGCCTGGCGGCAACAGCGCCTATTTGCCATTCACAGCAAACCCGACAGCACCGCGGCAGACCACGGGCGCGAGTCCGCCCGGCGGCCCGCGCGGGCGGCCCGCGTGAAGGGGCCGTTCGCGCACGCGTCCGTACCGGTGGGCTCCCCGGAGCACACCCCCGTCCGCACCCCGCCGATCTTCTCGCGCAGGGCGGCGTTCTCCGCCCCCAGCGGCGTAGGTGGCTCGGCGGACGTCTCCGCGCGGCGTCCCCGGGGTCGGCCTGCCCCGGCTGCCCGGACCCAGTTCCGCAGGGCTTCCGGGTTGACGCCCAGATCTGCGGCGACCTGCCGGATCGTCACCTCGGGCCGCGACTGGTACGGCGCAACCGCGTCCACCTCGAACTGTGGCGGGTAGTGCTTCATGACCACGAGACGTCCGTTCTCAGATCCCCAGGATCCAGCGTCCCGCGTGTCCAAGACCAGGGGTCAAGGCCCGCCGGGCGACTCCGTGCGGCTACACGACCGAGTCGACGTCGGCCTCTTCGCGCATACGGCAAGCCTTCCAGAACACGGACCTGGGCAGGGCGCTTCGTGTGGAACGCCCGGGCGGAGCGGGTACCCGCCAAGGCTTGCCGCGAGAGTGCCACCCGGTCGTCTGGACGTGCCGGTCATCTTCCTGCAGGGGCGGGCCGTCCCGGCACCGCGACCCCCGACGGGGCGGCTTCGTCACGGCTGGGCGTGCCGACCGTCATGCGGCCGGACGGCGACCCGGGACGGGGCGGTGGGACGTCGGGGCCGCACCGTTGCGACGTGGTGTGGCGGTGCTGGTCGGCTCGGGGTGGCTCCGCTGGTGCCGGGTGGGTGGTGGGGTGGTCGTGCGGCGGCGAGACGCTGTTCGACCGGGAGCGGGAGGAGACCTGGGGCCGGCGAGGGCGTCGACGCGGGCGGCCAGTTCGAAGTCACGCCCGGTGAGGCGCCGCCGGCGTCGTGGGTGCTCACCGCCCGGGCGACCGTGTCGTACCCGAGGGTCAGGTCGGGGTGGTGGTTCGGCTCGTCCTGCACGCGGGTGACGTGGAGGGCCATCGCGATCGCCGCGAAGTGCGTGGCGAGGCGGTGCGTACGGGATCACGGGGGCGGTGCGGGGACCGGACGCCGGGTGGAGTGCGCCACCCGGTGCCCGGCACGGACCACCCTGCCGGTCGGCCGCCGCCCGGTCGATTACCCCGGAGGTAATGACCGCGGGGCGGCGGCCGCCCGGACCCCGGGTCGGCCCCGTGCGGGGCGCTCCGGGACCGTGACCGCGCAGGGGCGTCGCGGGCCCCCCGTGCGGGGGCGCCTCGGCCCCGGCCGTACGAGGGCCTCCAGGCCGTCCCCGTACGGAGGCGCCCCGGGCCGGCCCGCACGAGGGTGCCCGGGGCCGGCCCGTCCCGCCGTCACGCCGTGCGGCGTCCGGCCCGTCGGTGAGCCCGGTGGCCGCTGCCGGCCGCTGGTCGGTCCGCCATCGACCAGGCGGCCAGCCAGGCGATCTCCATGGCCGCGTCCAGGAGGTACGTGGCGCGGATGCGTCCTCTGGGGACGTACGCCAGGTCGATGGCGAGGAAGGCGAGCGCCGTGCCGACGCCGGTGCGGCGCGCGTGCCGGACGCTCTCCCCGTCGGAGGCGGAGGCGGCGCGCAGCATGTTCCAGCCGGCGGACAGCAGGAGGGCCCCGCTGGTCTTCTGCAGCCATCCGTCGGCGATCGGGCCGTAGATCCGGCCGAAGGTCCGGAGCGACACCAGCGGCCAGACTCCGCCGACCACGTTGAACAGGCCCTGGGCGCGGGCCACCGTCCGCGGATCGACGCGCGGGGAGCCGGGTCCGACGCGCCTCACCGGAGCCGCCTCCGCCCGCGCCGCGCGCGTGCCCCGCCGTGCGGGCCGCCCGGTCACCCGGTCCGCCCCGGGCCGGTGAAGACGGCGCGGACGCGTCCGTCGGTCTTTTCCTTGAACATGTCGTAGCCTTTCGCGGCTTGGTCGAGGGGCATGGTGTGGGTGGCCAGGTGTGCGGTGGTGAGTTCTCCTTTGGCCATGCGGTCCAGGAGCATGGGGATGTACCGCTGGCCGTGCTGTTGTGCGGCGTGCAGGGTGAGGCCCTTGTTGAGGACCGCGCCGAGGGGGAACTTGTCCACCATCCCGGCGAACACGCCCAGGACGAACACGGTGCCGCCCTTGCGGCAGGCGTGGATGGCCTGGCGCACGGCGGTGGGCCGGTCGGTCTGGAGGCGCAGTTGCTGTTTGACCTGCTCGTACAGGTACATCGGTCCGTGGCTGTGGGCTTCCATGCCGACCGCTTCGATGCACACGTCGGGTCCACGGCCGCCGGTGCGTTCGCGTAGTTCCGCGGCGATGTCGGTGGTGGTGTAGTTCAGCGTCTCGGCGCCGACGTACCGCTCGGTCATCGCCAGCCGCTCTGGGATGCGGTCGATGGAGATCACCCGTTCGGCGCCCAGGAGGATCGCGGCCCGTGCCGCCATCTGGCCCACGGCGCCGCAGCCCCAGACCGCGACGACGTCGCCGCGAGGGCGGATGTGACGCGCTTCACCGGGCACCTCCTTCGTAGAGCTCGGGCTCTGAGGACGCCCCTCACCGGTGCCCTTCGCGAGGGTGGGCAAACGGCGTCCACGCGCCGAGTACCCCGTGGAGCCCCTACGACACGGGGACCGCACCCGGGGCGTCCCGGGTGCGGTCCCAACGGTAGGTTACGGAGCGTGACGGACGGGGCAGGGTGCCCCGGACCCGCCGCCCCTCAGGTCACCTGGCGATGGTCCAGGCGCTCGCGCACAGCGCCGCCGCGGTGAGGAGCGAGGCGATGCTCGCGCGCAGGAGGCGCTGTCGCAGCCGCGTGTAGCGCGCGGTGTACTCGCCGCGCAGTTCGACGCAGCGGTCGGCGATCGTCCGCAGGACCTTCTTCGACAGCTCGATGCGGTCCTCGGCGTAGAGGCGGGCGACCTCCTCGTGCTGGGCGGTGGTCAGCCACGGCATGCGGCGTGCGAACGCTTCGCCCTGCTCGCGGGCGTTGAGCAGCTCCGCCTGGGCCAGGAGGTAGCCCTCGACGCGGTTGATGCCCTCGGCCGTCTCGCGGCGCGTCGCCGAGGTGGCCCTCATCACCGCTCCTCCTCGCCGCCCCGCGCGGCGGTCCCCTTCTCGGGCTCGATCATGTCCCGACGGCCCCCCGTCTCCTGGGCCCTGAGCGCGGTGACTTCGGGGTGGTGCAGGTCGAAGGCCGGCGATTCGGAGCGGATCCGGGGCAGGGTGACGAAGTTGTGGCGGGGTGGGGGGCAAGACGTCGCCCATTCGAGGGAGCGGCCGTAGCCCCAGGGGTCGTCGACCTCGACCCGCTCACCGACCTTGGCCGTCTTCCAGATGTTGTAGAGGAACGGCAGGGTGGACAGGCCCAGGAGGAAGGCGCCGATGGAGGAGAGCATGTTGAGGCCGGTGAAGCCGTCGGCGGCGAGGTAGTCGGCGTAGCGGCGGGGCATGCCCTCGGCGCCGAGCCAGTGCTGGACGAGGAAGGTGAGGTGGAAGCCGGTGAACAGGGTCCAAAAGTGGATCTTCTCCAGCCGCGTGTCCAGCATCTTGCCCGTCATCTTGGGCCACCAGAAGCTGAAGCCGGCGAACATGGCGAAGACGATGGTGCCGAACAGGACGTAGTGGAAGTGGGCGACGACGAAGTACGTGTCGTGCACGTGCCAGTCCAGGGGCGGCGAGCCGAGGATGATCCCGGTCAGGCCGCCGAAGAGGAAGGTCACCAGGAAGCCGACCGACCACAGCATGGGCGGCTCGAAGCTGATCGAACCGTTCCACATGGTGCCGATCCAGTTGAAGAATTTCACGCCGGTGGGCACCGCGATCAGGAAGGTCATGAAGGAGAAGAACGGCAGCAGCACCGCCCCGGTGGCGAACATGTGGTGCGCCCAGACCGTCACTGACAGCCCGGCGATGGCGATCGTCGCCGCCACCAGCCCGATGTAGCCGAACAGCGGTTTGCGGGAGAAGACCGGGATGACCTCGCTGACCACCCCGAAGAACGGCAGGGCGAGGATGTAGACCTCCGGGTGGCCGAAGAACCAGAACAGGTGCTGCCACAGCAGCGCGCCGCCGTTCTCCGGGTTGAACACCTGGGCGCCGAGGCGCCGGTCTGCCTCCAGGGCGAACAGGGCGGCGGCCAGGACGGGGAAGGCGAGCAGGACCAGGACCGAGGTGAGCAGCACGTTCCAGGTGAAGATCGGCATGCGGAACATGGTCATGCCCGGGGCGCGCATGCAGATGATCGTGGTCATGAAGTTGACCGCGCCCAGGATCGTGCCGAACCCGGACAGCGCCAGCCCCATGATCCACATGTCGCCGCCGACGTAGGGCGTGCGTTCCCCGCCGCTGAGGGGCGTGTAGGCGGTCCAGCCGAAGTCCGCGGTGCCGTGGGTCGTCAGCAGGCTCCCGACGACGATGAGGCCGCCGAAGAGGAACAGCCAGTACGACAGCATGTTCAGGCGGGGGAAGGCCACATCCGGCGCGCCGATCTGCAACGGCATGATCGCGTTGGCGAACCCGGCGAAGGTGGGGGTGGCGAACAGCAACAGCATGATCGTGCCGTGCAGGGTGAAGGTCTGGTTGTACTGCTCGTTGGAGAGTAGCTGGAGGCCGGGGCGCGCCAGCTCCGCACGGAGCATCAAGGCTAGGAAGCCGCCGAAGAGGAAGAACCCGAACGACGTGATCAGGTACAGGTGCCCGATCTTCTTGTGATCCGTCGTGGTGAGCCAGTCGACGGCGACACGCCCCACACCGCGCCCCTTCACGGGCACGAGGGTGGGCGCCTCCGTGGATGTGACCATGCGAAACCTCATCCGGGCGGTCGGTGGTGATCGGAGAAGAGCGGGCGTCCGTCTTCCCCTGCCGCGCCACGGCAAACACGGCGGTCGACCGTCCGTCGGGGGCGGCCCGGACGGGTCCTCGCGGCGCGGTCCGCCCACCACGGGCCCCGGCCCGGGCCGGTTACGGCCCTGGCGGCAGGGCACTCGTGGGGCGTGGGACGACGCGGAGGGACGGGCGGGCCGGCTGGCCGGAGCAGGCGGCGGGGGGCGGGGCCGGCCCACCTCGTCGCGACGGTGACCGGATCGCACGAGGACCGGCCGGTCGTGGCGGTGATCGGTGAACTCGACGCCACCCAGGTCCCCCACCTGTACGCCACCCTGCTCGCGGCCCTGGAGTCGTCGAGCGGCCTCGACCTCGACCTCTCGGCGGTGTCGGCCTGTGACCGGGCGGGCCTCCACCTCCTCCTCGCCGTCCACCGGCATGCCGTGGCCGACGGGAAGCCCTTCGCCCTGATCAGCAGCAGCCGGGCCGTGCGGCTCGTAGCATGGCTCGCCCACGCGGGTCACCTCCTCGGCGCGCCCACCCGCGCCGGGGTGGCGCGGGCGTGAGGCCGCCCCACGGCGCGGGCCGGGACACGCGACGCGGGGCAGGGCGGCGGACCGTCCCCGTACCGTGTCCGGCGCGCGGGCGCACCGGACACGGGGCTCCCCGCGACCGGGGCGGAAAGCGAATCCTCGGCGCCGCGACCGTCCTCCGCACCCGCGCGGGGAGCGGCGGGGTCCTTCGGGCGGCCGCCGGGTCGGCAGGGGTTCACGGGGCGGCCCGGCGGAGCGTGGTCGCACCGCTGCCGGACCGGATCTCCCCCGCCCGCCGGGTTCCTCCGCGGTCCGCCCCACCGGGGAGAGGGGGGAGCGCCCCTCTACCGGCCCGTGGGACGGCCGCTGCCGCGGGTCAGCAGGACGCCCAGGGCGATCATGCCCACCCCGAGGACGAAGTGCAGCCAGTTGTCGGCGGTGTTCACGGGCACGAAGTTGGCGGCGCTGTCGTGATCGATGATCAGGCCGTAGATCCACAGGATCAGGTAGACCGCACCGCCCCCGATGAGGAAGGGGCGGGCGGTGGAGGCCGCGCGGGCCATGGTGACGCCCGCGAGCCCGAACAACAGGTGCACGATGTTGTGCAGGACCGACACCTGGAACAGGCCCAGCAGCTTGGCCTCGGAGTGGTGCTCGGCGAACTTCAGCGTGTCGTAGTCCGTCGTGATCCCGGGGATGAAGCCGAGGATTCCCACCAGCAGGAACACCGCGCCCACCAGGAGCGCAGCCTGCTGTACGGGAGTCCGTGCGGCCGCCGTACGGGGGTGAGTGGTCATGAGCCGACCTCTTTCTCGCGGGGCGGCGGGCGCCGCCGTCCGGCTCTCACGACGCCGACTACCCCTCCCCCGGCCTTTCAGCCCCGTCGGGGTCGGACCGGGGGTCACCCGCACGGCGGATCAGTCCCGGGCGGAAGCCGGCGCCGGGGCCGGCGGCGGACCGGCCGTACGCGCGCCGCGGGACGCAGCGGGCTCCGAAGCGGCGGACGGCAGCCGGTAGGTGGCGCAGGTGGCGGGAAGCCGTACTCCGGCGAGGCGGAGCTGTGTGACCCGGCTGTGGAAGGCCGCCGCGCGCAGCAGGTGCCCGGCGACCTCGGCGGCGTGCCGGTGCTCCGGCGCGGCCAGCGCGCTGCCCGCGGTCCAGGCGTTGAAGGCGCCCATGGCGGGACCGCACCAGACCTGCCAGTCACCTCGGCGCGCGGTGTCGCCGTCGACGGCCCAGCGGGAGGCCATGCCCAGGTACCAGCGGAAGACCATCGCCATGCGGTGCTTGGGGTCGCTCGCGGCACGGTCCCCCCATTCCGGATGGTGTTCCCGCAGGTAGGCGGCGGCGTCCTGCCACACGTCCGCCACGGGGCGGCGCAGGATCCGCGTCTCCAGGTACGCGCGTTCCGCGGCCGGCAGGCTCTCCAGCCCGTCGTGGTCGCGATAGAGGCGGTACAGCCGTCCGGCCTGTCCGGCGAACATCGTGCCGCGGCCGAGGACCTGGACGGTGACGCCCTGTTCGAACATGTCGGCGGCCGGGGCCATGGTGCAGTCGGCCGGGCCGGCCTGGGCCAGGAGCTGTTTGACGGCCGCCGACGTCCCGGACTCGGTGAGGGCCTGGTTGACCGATCCGGTGACCACGTAGGAGGCCCCGAGGGCCAGTGCCGCCACGACGGCCTCCGGGGTACCGATCCCGCCGGCGGCGCCGACGCGGACCCGCGCGGAGGCCGGCACGCCGCGGGCGAGGTGGTCGCGGAGGCGGAGCACCGCGGGCAGCATCACCACCAGCGGCCGGCGGTCGGTGTGGCCGCCGGAGTCGGCCTCGACCGTGATGTCGTCGGCCATCGCGACGGTACGGGCGAGAGCCGCCTGCTCAGCCGCGATCTGTCCTCGCGCGAGCAGGTCCGCCACCATCGTCTCGGGGGCGGGCCGCAGGAACAGCTCCGCCGTCTCCGGGCGGGACACCTTGGCGACGACCCGGTTGCCGGCCCGCACCCCACCGGACGCGGGGTCGCGTTCGAGACCGGCGACGCGGTAGCGCACCAGGTCGGGGGTGAGCTGTACGAAGGCCGACGCCTCCACGCACCGCACCCCGTGCCGCAGGCACGCGTCGACGCAGGCGCGTTCCCGGGCGGGGTCCATGGGGTGGTGCAGGAGGTTGCAGGCGTACGGCGCGCCGGACGGGCCCAGCGCCCGCCGCAACCGCTCCAGCGCCCGGTCGACCCGGGCGTCGGGCAGCCCCGCGGCGCCGAAGGAGGACAGGTGCCCGGCGCGGGCGAAGGCGGTGACCAGTTCCTCGCCGGCGATGCCGCCGGCCATGGCCCCCGCCATGTGGGCGTACCGCGTCCCGTGGTGCCGCCGGAAGTCCCCGGAGCCGATCTCCTCCGGGGACAGCGGTCCCGCGACGGCCAGCGGGCGCAGGCCGCTGCCGGGCGCGGGCGGTTCCGGCGTGGCGCCGACCCGGCCGCCGCCGGAGACGATGTAGCAGGGGCTCGCGAGGTCGGCCAGCACCTCGTACACGCCCTGCGGGTCGTAGCGCACCGCTGCGGGGGTCATGCGGGCACCTCCTGTGCCTCGTGCCCTCCGGGCTCCCGGCCAATGAGGTCGACGGCGATGTTGCGCACCCGGTAGACCCGCAGGGCGTCGCGCCACACGCTGCCGTCGGCGTGCAGTCGCACGCCGGTGGCGTGCCGGTGGACGCGGCGGACGTGGACCTCCCCGCGCACCCGCTCGTGCTCCCGCAGGACCTGCCCGCGGTAGGACCAGCTCAGCTCCTCCCCCACGGCCACGGCGCACCGGGGGCGGACCAGGTGGTCCACCAGCCCGGTGTGCAGGGCGAGGGCGTGCACGGCCTGGAAGAGCATCTGCACCCCGGCCGAGCCGGGCATGACCGGGTCCTGGAAGAAGTGGTGGTCGAAGAACCAGTCGTCGGGCCGCACCGGCTTGTCGCACAGCACGTACCCCGCGCCGTGCTCCCCGCCGTCGGGGACCAGCACCACGTCCTCCAGCAGGGCCAACCGGCCGCGGCCGAGCCGTTCGTCGTCCCGCAGGTCCATCCGGCGTACCGTGCGTCCCGCCGGGCCGTGGACCTCCAGCCAGGACGGCACGTACCGTCCGCCGTCCAGGCCCTGCTGGAGTGCCATCAGTTCGGGTGTGAAGAGGCCGTGGGCGGCTTCGGCGGTGCAGAGGGGGGCGCCGCCGGAACGCAGTTCCAGGTCGTAGCGGTGCAGGAGGCCGCCGGGCAGCCGGGAGTGGGACCGGAGCACCACGTGCTGCTCGACCGTGGTGCCGGGCAGTTCCACCTCGCGGAGCAGCCGCATCCGGCCGTCCAGGTTGCGGCAGCGCAGGTCCTGGTCGGGGTACTCACCGGCCGCACCGAGCAAGGCGCTGAACGCCCCGGCCGGTTGCAGGGCGATCTCCATGAGGGCGAGCGCGGGCACGGACCCGCCGCACTCCCGGAGGTACCACGGGTCCTCGGGAACGTCGTACTCGAACACCCCCCGGCTGCCGGGCCGGTACGCCTGCCACTCGCCCTCGCCGCTCATCCCCCGGTCGAGCATCCTCATGTCCCCGCGCGGCAGCCGGGGGCGGACCCGGGCGGTGACGGTGCCGCCGTCGGGCACGGCCACGAACAGCTCCGGCCTGCCTTCCGCGGTGTGTACGGCGTGCAACTCGTGTGCGAGGACCGGAGCGCCGCCGGGGCTCCTTCGGCAACTGGGGCGGCCGTAGCGGACGGACAGGTCCGCGCCCCGGCCCTCCCGCAGCGTGATGCCGATGTCGCGCAGCCGGGCCACCGTGCGCCCCCGCGCGTGGAAGACGCAGTCCGCGACGAGGAAGGGGCGGTCGACCATGCCGGTCGCGGTGATCTCGGCGTCCATGTCGAGTTCGCCGCCCGCGGCCCCGACCACCTCGACCAGCAGCGGGGCGCCGGTCAGGGGCACGGCCCGCGCCCCCGGCAGGCACAGGTGGAGGCCGCTGTGCAGCGCGTGCGCCCGGAGCGCCTCCGCCGCCGCGGCGACGAGGTGGCTCCAGAGGTGCCCGGGGTCGTCGTCCGGCAGGCGGAGCACGGCCCGCAGGCTTCCCTGGCCGTACCCGCCGCCGCGGGGATCGATGCCGGTGACGGCGGTCAGGAGCCGGAAGGGCTCCTTCGCCGGCAGGGCGTCGGGCGGCAGGTGGCCCTGGTCGAAGCCGGGGCCGAGCACCGCCGCGATGTCACCCGCCGCGAAGGCGGCCAGGTCCGCGGCGGCCAGCCGGCGCACGGACGTACGGGCCAGGGGGCGGGGGTCCGCGGGGAAACGGGGGACGGGACGCCGCGGCCACACGGCGTCCGCGTACGGCCCGACGGTGACGACGGGGCGGGTTCCGTCCCGGACCTGCCACCCGTCGTCCTGCCGTACCGCCTGAAGCGCCGCCGCGTCCTCGGGCGCCTCACCGTGCCAGGTGACGGTGAGGCGCCCGGGGGCCGGGGCGGCACCGGCGCTCCGGACGGCACGGGCCAGCGCCGCCAGTGCCCCGGCCGTGCCGTACCCGGGCGCGGGTCCCGGCTCCGTTGACCCGTGCGCGGGGCCGAAGCCGTACCCGGGCGCGGGGCCGGGCGCGAGACCGGGCGCGGGCGCGGGGCCGGGCGCGGTGGCGGGGACGCGGCCGGTCCGCACGGCGCGGGCGACCTGCCAGTCCTCGACGGCCTGGTGAGCGGTGAGGACGGCGGCGTGGGCCCGCTGCACCTGGGCGGCGAGCCTGAGCGCCGGCGCCGAGGGGGGAGGATCCACGGCCCGTCCGCCCGCGAGGGGCGGCTCCGCGGGGAGCGGCGTGCCTTCGAAGGCGATTTCGTCCACGGCTGCCTTCCGTCAGTTCCGGTCGGTGGACGCGGTGCGGTCGGCCTGCGAGAGCATGCCGTGGACGACCGTGTCGGGAGCGGCCCACAGCGCCCGTACCGCGTGCCACCGCTGGAGGACCCGGCCGTCCGCGGCGCACCCGGTCAGCGTGCATTCGGAGAAGAACGGTGAGTCGCCGTCGTGGATCTCGACGTCCACGGCGAAGGGCTCGTCGTCGGGCAGAGGGGCGAACAGCTCCAGTCGGCCGACGGACACCGGCATGGGGATGTCGCCGGTGTCCGTGCGGCGCAGCAGGGCCAGCAACCCGCCCTGCAGGAGCAGGTCGGACAGCGCCGGGCTGTACAGCAGCCCCGCGTACGCTCCCTTGGCGAACGGCGGGTCGGGCATGCGGGCTGCGACCACGAACCGGCCGGGTTCCTCCACGAGTACCTCGCGCAGGCCCCGCAGGGCAGGGCCGTGGAACAACCTGCCGTCGGCGTAGCCGGGGTGCAGGTCCCCGTCGGCCGCGAACGCGGGGACGTCCAGCCGTGGCGGCTCCCCGGGCCGCTCGGCGAGCCGGAAGGAGCCTTCGTAGCGGAGCCTTCCCCGTTCGGTTGTGTCGTGGACGGTCACCCGGACGTCGGCGGGGTCCTCCCCGGGGGCCAGGTGGAACCGGAAGCGCTCCTCGTGGCCGTCGGGGAGGGCCAGGCCCCGGGTGATCCGCACGTCGCGGCACTCGACGACGGGGCGGTAGCCGCCGTGGGCGCGTTCGACGGCGTGCAGGGCCCAACCCACGGCGGCGGTCATGGGCAGGACCGGAACGCCGCCGAAGGAGTGGTCGCGCAGGACGGGTTCCGCGGTGAGGCCGCGCAGCGACCGGTGTGCGGTGAGGCCGCCCGCGGGCAGGTGCTCCTGGCGGTGGTGCAGGGGGGCGGTTGGGCCGATGACGGTGACGGTGCCCGTAGGGGCGCCGGCAGTCGTCGCGGCGAGGAAGTGGGCGCAGCCGTCCTCTCGGCTGAGGATGGGGACGCCGATTTCGGTGAACATCTCGTGGACCTGGCCGGCCATGCCACCGGCCCAGGGGCCCCAGGCCAGCGGCAGGACCCGGCATCGCGGATGGGCCGCCTGGAAGGCGCAGCCGAAGCGGTTGAGGCTCTCGTTGGCCAGCGTGTAGTCGGCCTGCCGGATATTGCCCCAGATGCCGGCGACGGAGGAGAACAGGACCAGGTGACGCAGCCGGTCGGTGTCCAGGGCGCCCAGGACCGTGTGGAGTCCGGCGAGTTTGGTGTCGATCACCGTGGTGACGGACTCGGCGGTGACTTCCGACAGCGATCGGTCCCGCAGGACGCCCGCCCCGTGCACCACGCCGGTGATCCGCGAGGCGTACGGGGCGAGGGCGGCGGACACGGCGTCGGCGTCCCGTACGTCCGCGGACACGTAGGCGGCCTCCGCGCCGTGGGCGCGCAGCGCGTCGAGACAGGAGCGGATGCCGCGCTGCGCCAGGAACCGCCCGGCCTCCTCCTCCAGGCGGTTGCGGACCCCGTCCTCCTCCGGGTCCTCGCCCGCCTGCCGGGCCCGCTCAACGAGGACGGCGCGCAGTTCCTCCTCGGTGAGCCCGTGTGCCCACTCCGGTTCGGGCTCCAGCGGAGTGCGGCCCAGCAGCAGGTAGCCGCAGTGGCTCTCGGCCGCCAGGGCCTGGACACACCAGGCGGTGACGCCACCGGCGCCGCCGGTGACGAGCAGCAGGTCGTCGTCGGTGAACTCCGTGGTCCGGTCCGGTGCCGCGGGCTGCGGCGGTGGGTCGGCGGAGACGATCGGGGTACGGCGCCCCTTCGCGTCGACGCCGATCTCCCGGACGTCGGTGGCGATGTCGCAGAGTTCGGCGGCGAACGCCTCGCCGGCATCCCCGTCCGGCAGGCCGGGCGCGAGGTCGACCGCGCGGCAGAACAGGGTCGTCGCCTCGACGGCGAGGGTCTTCACGAGGCCGCCCAGGCCACCGGCGAGCGCGGCGAGTGTGTCGCCGCCCGTCCCCGAGTAGCCGAGCGCACCGTCCAACCGGGTCACCGTGACCAGTCCGGCGCGGGTGCCGTCCGCCGCGGCGGCCTCCAGCAGGGGGCGGGTGTGCTTGACCACCAGGACCGCGTGCCGCAGCCGGGCGAGCATGGTGTCGGCATCGGTGTCCGCGGTACGGCTGACGGGCAGCACGCACAGATCCAGCCGTGTGACGCCGTCCAGCGCCTCCCCCAGGGTTGAAGCCAGCACTTCCTCCCCCCAGTCGGCGAGCTGGACGGCGGTGCCGGTCCCTTCGCCGTGCAGACCGGCACCGGGCAGTGACAGGCGGCGGACTTCCCAGCCCCGTGCGACGAGCGTGTTCTGGAGGATGCCCGGCAGGTCACCGCCGTCGTCGAGCAGCAGGGCCTGTGCCCCGGGGGCGAAAGCGTCGACGCACACGTCGGCGGGCGGCAGGTCCCGGAGCGTGACGAAGACCCGTCCGGTCTGCGGGGCATGGGTGCCCAGGAGCAGGCGGGGCCGGCGGGTGGTGATGACCTCGTGCAGCATGTCCTCCAGTTGCCGGACGGTCCTGGCCTCGCTGAGGCGGTACATATCGGTACGGCCGATCACGGGGTAGCGGCGCCACATCTCCGCGCCGATCTCGACCTGCTTGAGCGAGTCGATGCCCAGGTCCTCCTGGAGGTACATGTCCGGCTCGATCATGTCGATGTCGTAGCCGGTCTTCTCGGCGACCACCCTGCGGAAGGCCTCCTCCAGTTCCTCCGGGTCCACCTCGCCGATGTCCATGGTGGCCTCCCCGTCCAGCCCTTGCCCGCTCCGCTCGGCGGCCCACAACTGGGCGAGCGCGGAACGGGCGGGGTCCTTCGGCGGCTCGGAGGCGGCGTCCGCCGCCGGGGAAGTCGTTCGCGCCGCGGGTTCGCCCCGCCGGGGCCCGAGCGGGGCCGGCGGCTGATCCGGGGCCGGGCCCGCCACAGGCTCGGCGTCCGTGTCCGCTCCGGTGGACGGCCGCCCGTCGTGGGGCAGCCGCAGCATGGCGGCGACGGCCTCGCCGGCCCTGGCGTGGCTCTCCCCCAGCGCGACGCAGTGGTCGGTGACGGTGCTGATGGCCGCCGCCAGGGCCTCGTCGAGCGGACGCTCCGCCAGGAGTCCGGTCAGCTGCTCCGCGGTGCGCAACTGGCTGTCGAGGTAGCGGGTGTGGGCGGCGAGGTGGTCGGCGGCGGCCCGGGCGAGCGGGTCGGTCTCCTGCACGGCCACCGGCGCCACCGGAACCTCCCCCTGGTGAGCGGGGTGGCCCTGCTCCGGGGGCCGCCGGTCCTGTTCCTCCTCCGCCACCGCCCGGGCGAGCTGCTGCTCGTACCTCTGCTGCAGCCGCACCGTCGCGAAGTTCGGGCCGTCCAGGACCCTGGCCAGCTTCGAGGGGGTGGGGCGCGCGGCCGTAGTGGGCCGTGCGTACCGGTCGAACCCGGTGAGGGGCAGTCCCAGCACGGCCAGCCGCAGGGCGGCCTGCTGGAGCGCCGCGCAGCTGTCGGCGCGGGGGCCGGCGTCGCAGGCGATCGTCTCCACGCCCCGGTCGCCCAGGGTCCGCCGCACCAGCCCTGTCAAGGTCTGCCCGGGACCGCATTCGACGAAGACCCGGATGCCGTCCGCGTACATCTGCTCCAGCCGGGCCGCGAAGTCCACCGGTTCGCGGAGCTGTTCGGCCAGCGTGCGCCGGTCGGCCGCCGCGCCCCGGCCGTAGCGGGCGCCCGCGGTGCCGGCGTACACCGGGATGCGGGGTGCGGTGAAGTCCGTCTGGGAGCAGGCTTCGGCGAAGGCGTCGACGGCGTGCCGCACGTACGCGGTGTGGAAGGCGGCGGCGACCGGCAGCAGCCGTGCCGGGAACCCCTCGGCGGCGCAGCGGTCGGTGAAGGCCCGGACGGCGGCGGTCGGACCGCCGACGGCGTGCTCGTCGGGCGCGTTGCGGTTGCACACCACCAGCTCCGGGTGGCCGGCCAGCGCCTGCGTCAGGTCCTCGGCGGGCATCCGCACCGCGGCCATCGCCCCGGCGTCGGCGTCCTGCCCGGCGGGCGGTTCCATGGCCAGCCCCCGCGCCCGGGCCAGCGCGGTGAACCCCTCGTCGGTCAGGGCGCCGGCCGCCCACAGCGCGGTCAGTTCACCGAAGCTGTGCCCGAGGACACCGTCCGGGGCGAGTCCCAGCTCCCGCAGCCACCGGTACTGCCCCATCGACAGCGCGCCGATCGCCGACTGCGCGTAGGCGGTCCGGCGCAACCGCGCCTCCAGTACCTCGGGCTCCGCGGTGCCCGGCGCGGGGAAGACGGTACGTGCGAGGTTGTCCCCCGCGGGGAACAGCGCGTTGGCCTCGTCGAAGGCCCTGCGCACCGGAGGCAGGGCGAGGGCGGCGTGCCGGCCCATGTCCACGTACTGGCTGCCCTGGCCGGGGAAGAGCACGGCGGTCTTGGTGCCGGTGGGCAGGGCGGCGGGGCGGAAGTGGACGCCGCGGGGATGGCTCCAACCGCCTTGGCCGTGTTCGCCGCGGAGTCGGTCCGCGGCGAGGGCCAGCAGGTCGGCGTAGTCCGCCGCGTCCGCGGCGACGAAGCCGACGCGGGCGTGGCCGGCCGGTGGTGGTTCTTGCTGCGGGGCGTCCCCCCGCTCCAGGGCGTGGAGCAGTTCGGAGATGTCCGGGGCGTGCCACAGGTGGATCCGGGGGGTGTCGTGCAGGGGGCGTTCGGGTTCGCCGCGCGTGCCGTCGCCGGTGTACTCCTCCAGGACGGCGTGGTAGTTCACCCCGCCGAAGCCGAAGGCCGAGACCCCGGCCCGCCGTACGGTCCGGGCGGGGTCCCGGATCCAGGGGCGGGTGACGGTGTTGACGTAGAGGGCCCCGTCCTCGCGGGCCGCCTGTGGGTTGGGGGTGCGCACGTTGATGGTGGGCGGCAGCACCTTGTGGTGGAGGGCGAGTACCGCTTTGATCAGCCCGGCCGCCCCGGCCGCCGCCTTGGCGTGGCCGATCTGGGACTTCACGCTGCCGACGGCGGTGTGGCGCCGATCGTCGGGGTCGGCCAGCAGTTCGTTGAGGGCGGTCAGTTCGACCTCGTCCCCCGCCCGGGTGCCGGTGCCGTGCGCCTCGATCAGCTCGACCGACTGCGGCGGGCAGTCCGCGTCCTCGTAGGCCCGCCGGAGCGCGGTGAGCTGGCCCGTGCCGCAGGGTGCGTAGATGCTCTGGCCCCGGCCGTCGCTGGAACTGCCGAGGCCGCGCAGGACGGCGTAGATCCGGTCGCCGTCGCGTTCGGCGTCCGCGAGCCGCTTGAGGGCGACCATGCCGACGCCCTCACCGATCAGTGTGCCGTCGGCGTCGGCGTCGAAGGGTCGCACCCGGCCGCTGAGGGAGAGGGCCGGGGTCTTGCTGAAGCAGAGGAACGACACGACCGTGTTGTCCGTGTCGCAACCGCCGGTGAGCATGAGGTCCGCCCGGCGGCCGACCAGTTCGTCCACCGCGGAACGCAGAGCGGTGAGAGAACTGGCGCAGGCCGCGTCCACCGTGTGGTTGGCGGCCCGCAGGTCCAGCCGATTGGCGACCCGGCCGGAGACGATGTTGCCGAGGACACCGGGGAAGGAGTCCTCCGTCCACGACGGCAGGGCGGCCAGCAGCGTCCGCATGATGCGGCGGACCTTCTCCTCGGGAGTGCCTAAGTTGATCATCGTTTCCGCCATCTGCGGTGCGAGCAGCCGCGCGGCGAGCGGCATCAGGGTGGAGTTGGCACCGCACACCCCGAGCACGACGCCCGCTCGCGCCGGGTCGTACCACTGCGCACGGCCGCGGCCCGCGTCGCGCAGGGTCTCCTTCGCGACGACCAGGCTCAGCAACTGCACCAGGCCCGTGGAGTCCAGTGTGTTGGGCGGCATGCCGAACTCACGGGGGTCGAAGACCTCCGGGGTGAGGAATCCGCCGCGCTGGCAGTAGGTCTTGTCCTCGGCGAACGGATCCGGGTCGTAGTGGAGATCGGTCCTCCACCAGCTCTCCGGTACGGTGTCCGAACAGTCCCGCCCTTTGACGATGTTGTCCCAGAACTCCTGGACGTCACCGGCCTTGGGGAATCTGCCGGCCATGCCGATGACGGCGATCGGGTCGCGGGCCAGTCGGCGGTCGGTCTCCGCGGGGTCGGACGCGTGCGTGGGTGAAGGCACGGGCACCTCACTGGTTCGTCGGGGCGGAGGGCGGGTGGGGCGTAGGGAGCACGCGGGGCGGTACGTGTGCTCTCGTCGTGCCGGCCACCCCTGTCAACCGGGGGCTCCGGCCGGGGCGCGGGGCCGATGCGGTGGCGGGACCGTCTCTTCGTCGCCCCCGCTCGGAGGAGAGAGGGGAAGGACGGACGTGGAATCCACGCCGACCGGGGGCGGGTCCGTCCCGTCCCGTCGGGCGGCCCCGGCAACTGGTGCCTCCAGGGGGCGGTGAGGGTGCCGGCGTTCCGCCGGGCCCGGAAGCGCTCGTGGGTGGCCGGGTCCCGGACCCGTCCGGTGCTCCGTGCCGTCGCGCGCCGGGGGGGCACGGGCTGGGCCCGCCCGCCGGCGGGAACGGTCCGGTCAGGATCCTCTGCATACCGATGCGTTGGCCGAGCGGCACGGCTCCTCCTCACCGGTTCCGCCGCCGCGTCCCCCTCGTCTTAGGGCGGTACGTCCGGAGTGGTTCGGCCATCCCCGCGTCGAAGGTGACCGGCGGTTCGTCTTCGGGCCCGGGCCGGAGGACGGTGGCGAGGGCCGTGAGCTGGCCGGCGAGGTGGCGTGGTGGTACTCCGCGCCCCTGGGCCGCCCGGTGGAGCCGGAGGTGAAGAAGTTCATCGCCGGGCCTTCGGCGTGCGGCTGCGGAGCGTGCGGTCCGGGCCCGCTTCCGTCCGGCACCACGGGCAGGCGCTGCCCCAGGAGCCTGTCCCGACCGGGGAAGGACCGGCCGGTGACCAGGGCCGTACGGACGTGGCCGCGGCCCCGGCCGGGGAGGCGGCGTGCCGCGTGGGCCAGGGGCTTCCCCACGAAGGCATCGGGGGCGATCCTCTTCGGGCGGCGCCGCACCTCGGCGTGGGGCTCGATCAGGACGGGGACGGCGCCGGGCGAGACCGTCCCGTGGACGGCGGCGAAGAGTTCGTAGGCGTCCTGGGTCATCACCACGGCCTTGTCGCCGCGGCGCACTCCGGCGGCCCGGAGGGCGTGCGCGGTGCGGCGGCAGCCGTCCAGCGGCTGTGCCGCCGAGACGGCCTGTGACGCGCGGGCGCCGGTGCGACCGATGGGTACGTCCGCCTCGGGGTGCTCGACCAGGGCGGCCGGGCGCGCGAGGACGTCGTCCTTTGCGGCGGTCATCGCTGTCCTCGCAGGAAGTCGCAGATGTGGGGGCCGAGTTCGTCGGCGGCGTCCTCCATCACCAGGTGGCCGGCGCCGGGGTAGCGGTGGACCACGGCGTGTGGGTGGCGGCGGGTCCACTCGGCGAGGACCAGCGGGGTGAAGACCGGGTCGCGCATGCCCCAGCCGACGAACATCGGCATCCTCCGCAAGTCGTCGGACGTGCCGGGCGGTTCGAGCAGTCGCCACGCCTCGTCCGTGTCGCCCCGGGGGATGGCGCGGATGAACTCCGTGATCGCCCGGCGATTGCCCCGGCGGACGTGGGGCAGCAGGTAGGCGCGTCGCTCGGCGGGGCTGAGCGGGCGGGTGACGCCGACGCGGAACGTGAGGCGGGCGAAGGCGTTGGTGGCGTGCACGGCGGCGGCCACGGGGCGATGGTCCCTGATCCAGCGCAGGTGGAACGGCAGACGGTAGCCGTCGGGCCAGGGGAAGGCGATGGTGTTGAGGACGACCAGGGCGGACACGATTCCCGGGTTGCGCCGGAGCCAGGCGACGCCGAGCGGCCCGCCCCAGTCGTGCACGACGAGCGTCCAGCCCCGCGGCGCCACCCCCTCCCGGTGGACCAGGTGGTGGTACAGGGCGTCCAAGTGGTCCAACTGGGCCCGGTTCCGGGCCGCCGGGTCCGGCGGGAGGGCGAGGTGGTGGGACAGGCCGAGGCCGGGCAGGTCCGGGACGAGGCAGCGCGCGTGGGGGGCCAGCTCGGGCAGGAGCTTGCGCCAGGCGTAGCTCCACGTGGGGTTGCCGTGCAGGAAGAGCAGGGGGTCGCCCGCTCCGAGGTCGAGGTAGTGCTGGTCGGTCGCGGGGACGAGCCGCCAGTGCTCCCGCCCGGGGTAGCCGGGGAGCAACTGCTGGAAGATCGAGGAGTGCGCCGGGACGGCCGTGGGATCGATCATGTTTGTCTCACCAGCGGATCAGGGTCGGGCCGAAGCTGAGGCCGCCGCCCGAACCGAGCATCGCCACGGTGTCCTCCGCTTCGAGGAGTTCGGCTTCCCCGCGCCTCGGCCAGTTGCAGGGGCGGTGGTGCGGCGGCGTGGTCGCCGTGCCCGGCGCCTGCCGGCACGCACCGGTCTGCGGGCGGGGAAAGGGCGTCGAGCGTCTCGTGGTACTGCGGCATCGCGATCTGGCGCCGGGCGGTGAACGCGCTCGAACGCACTGCGCGCAGCTCGTCCCGTGGGGCCTCCGGGATCAGCGGCAGACCGTTGACCACGGTCGTGTGCAGCAGGTCGCCGTCGAGGCGCAGTGTGACGTGCTCGTCGGACAGGGAGCGCGGACACATGGTCCCTCCGCAGGCGGCGGTGCAGGCGTTCCACGCGGTGGAGTCGGCGGCGAGCTTCGACGTCAGCACGCCGGGGCGTCCTGGTCCGCGGGTCCGGCGGTCAGGACCAGCGCGGCACCGGCGCCGGGGACGGTGCGGCCGGGCACCGCCCGGATCAGTGCCTCGTGGTCGGGCCCGTGCCAGCGGGTGGCCGGTGAGCCCACTTCTTCGCAGGCGGTGAGCGCGGTGCGGCAGCGGCCGGTGGCGATGAGGGCGGCGGCCTTCTCCATGGCGTTGAGCACGCTGCCGCAGGCGTTCTTCACATCGGACGCCGGGCAGCCGGCGCCCAGTTCGGCGGCCGTGATGTGAGAGGTGGCGGGCCCGAGCCGGATCCTGCGCGGTGACGGCGAACAGCAGGAGGTCCGCGTCGCCGACGCCTACGCCCGCCTCGTCCAGGGCCTTGCCGGTCGCCACGGCCGGGTCGAAGGCGTCCTCACCCTGCTCACGGACGTGGACGCCGCGTACTCCGGTGTGGTCTTCCAGGAGGCCGGGCAGCGGGGCGTAGCCGCCCGGGGCGGCGATTCTCGCGCGGGTCTCCTCCACGGTGCGGTACGGAGACGGCGAGTGGACGGCGGTCACTACCAAGCGGGTGCGCAGGACATCGAACACCGAATCACCGTAACGACTATCCAACCGAGCCATACGGGTGAATCGAATGAATCACTCCAAGGAGTGGCAAGTCATGGTTTCCTCCCCGCAAGCTGTTTCAGTCACCACCAAAGGTGGAAACCAGCGCGAAGAGGCAGTCAAGCGCCGATGGTGTGATGCGATCGGGCAGTGGCGGTCGTGTGTGGGCCGTCGGCTTCCCGGAGGATCACGGACCGGGCCTTGACGCCTCGATCCGTCACCCCGCGGCTGGTCCCCGATCGGTCGTGACGGATCCTCGCACTCGGCGGTGGCTCGGCCGGTCCCTGGAACGTCATGGACGACCGGGTGAAGTGGATCGCCGGGCTCGCACGGACCAGCGGGGGCCCGGCCGTCGGCCCGCGCGGCACCGCCGACGGGAACACCGCCCCGGCTGGTCCGTACGCCCCCTCGTACAGGGTGTGTTCACCCACTGTCCACCGGTGAGGAGGCCACACCCACCGCCGTCGGAGAGTTCCACCGCGTCCGGCCGCTGCTCCTCGGTGGAAACCGGCTCACCGCGGGCCCGGCGCCCGCGGCGGTTCCGTGACGTCGGGCGCACCGCAACGGCGGTCGGGGAGCCGGTGTCCCACGGGGGGGGAGTTCGGTGCCCGGGCGGGAGCCGGGGCCGCTGCGAGCCGGGGTACGGGCGCGCCGTCCGCCGCACGGACACGGAGGGGACGGCCGCGTACGCGGCGGGCGTGCCGCCGGCCTTCAGGGTGGGTGCCGGCGCAGGGGCACGAGGGGCGGGGCCCGGCCTGAGGCGTGCGGCACGCGTTGTGTCACTGGAGCTCGGCCGCGCAGGTCAGGGGCGTTCCGGCGCGCCTGGTCCGGAGTCGCTCTCGCAACTCGCGTCCCCTGTCCCGGCCGGGGAACGCTTCGACTGGTGACAAGGGCGCTCGGTCACCACACGTCGATGGACCATACGTCGCCGGCCCGATGACCGGCCGGGCCGGGATCATCCGAGCCGTGGGGGCCGGGATCGACGATGACGTGAATGCGGGCACCCGACCCGGACACGCGATAGCGGTGCATGTCACGCGACACGTCGTCGAGCTCGGCCGTGCGGCCCAGGGCCGAAACGGCGGCCTGTAGTTCTCCGAACGGAACCCTGGGCGCGAACTCCCCGTAGTGCCGCGAGAGCGGTACCGGTACGGCGCTCGGAGACCGGTCGTGAAGGAGACGGTGGATCTCGATGCCGAAACCGAAGCAGGACATCCGTCCCCGCGGGTCCGGCGCGAAGTTGATCTCCACGAGTCCGTAGTCCCGTCGCAGCAGGCCGTCACCGGGCACATCGAGGAAGCCCCTGCCCAGGGCGGCTTCCCACCTGTCGGGGTGCGCGCCCGCCCCCGCCCCGAGCACGTCGCGGCGCGTGGCGACATGAGCGTAGAAGTCCAGAGCGGACACGTATTGCCCCTTCCTCCGCTGTGCATGCGAAGCGGCCTGAACGATAACAACATCACCCGGCCGCCTACGACACCCCTCTGACCTGCGCAAACAAACTCCAGTGAGACAAGCCGCCCGGTCGCCGGGTTCGATGGGACTGCTCGGCCTTCGACGCGACAGGACACGTGACGGCCCCGCCGGGGAGGCCCCTCCACCGTTCCGGCCAACCGAGCGCCTCGTCCCCGTGAGGGGATCACCTGAGCCGTTCCACGAGACGCGATCTCCACTCGTCTAGGTGAATTGATCGAACTTTTGACCGTAGGTTCTTTGTTCCGGGTACCGTGCGTTCCGGACGGCCCGGCAGAGCCGGTTCGCGACGGTCAGGGGCAGGGGTGCGGGGATGACGGACGATTCTTCGATCCGGGAGGGCGGGCTGTCGCGGCGCGGGCTGCTCGCGTCGTCGGCCGCCGCGGGCGGTGCGGTCTGGTTGCTGCGCGGGCTCATCCGGCCGGGCAGCGCCCATGCGGCCCCGGCACCGCCGCCGGGCTTCCCGGCCGGGGTCGACCTCCACCGGCGCGTCTACGAGAACTGGGCCGGTGAAATCCGTACCGACCAGTTGTGGACGTGCGTGCCGCGCGGTCCTCAGGAGGTGCTCGATGTCGTCAACTGGGCCCATGGCGCGGGCTGGAAGGTGCGCGCGCAAGGCAAACGGCACGGCTGGGCTCCCCTGACGGTGGCCGACGGCACACCGGCGACGGCCCGGGTCGTCCTGCTGGACACCACCGCACACCTGACCGCGATGTCACTGGAGCGGCGGGCCGACGACGGGTCGGCCGAGGTTCGGGTCCAGACCGGAGCCACCCTGGAGGACCTGCTCGCGTTCGCCGGCGCGAGAGGACACGGGGTCGTCTCCGCACCGGCGCCCGGCGAGCTCTCGGTCGGCGGCGCGCTCGCCATCGGGGCGCACGGCACGGCCGTCCCCGCCGTCGGCGAGAGCCCGTCCCCCGGCCACGGCTACGGTTCGCTGAGCAACCTGGTCACCGAGCTGACCGCGGTCGTCTGGGACGCCGCCTCCGGCCGCTACGTCCTGCGGACCGTCGGCCGGGCGGAGCCCGACTGCGGCGCGCTCCTGGCCCACCTCGGCCGTTCGCTGGTCACCGAGGCCGTCCTGCGGGTGGGTACGGACCACAACCTGCGCTGCCAGTCCTTCGTGGACATCCCCGCCACCGAACTGTTCGCCGCCCCCGGTGCCCCGGCCGGCACGCGGACGCTGGCCGGCTTCGTGGACCGTACCGGCCGGGCGGAGGCGATCTGGTTCGCCTTCACCGACAAGCCCTGGCTGAAGGTCTGGAGCGTCAGCCCGCACCGACCCCTTGCGGCCCGCGCGGTCGACGAGCCGTACAACTACCCGTTCTCCGACTCCCTTCCCGAGCCGGTGGCCCGGCTGGCCGGCTCCCTGGTCTCCGGGGCCTGGGCGAGCGCCCCGCTCTTCGGACGGGTCCAGTACCTGCTGACCAAGGTCGCGCTGACCGGTGACATCACCGACGTCCTCCTCTCCGACGACCTCGTACGGGAGGTGCTGACCGGCGACGTCCTCACCCACCTCCTGGCGGGCGGCCTGCGCTCGGACCTGTGGGGCGCCTCCCGCAACCTGTTGCAGTACGTGCGGCCCACCACGCTGCGCGAGACGGCCAACGGATACGCCGTCCTCGTCCGCCGCGCCGATCTGCAGTGGGTGGTCAGCCAGTTCGCCGACTTCTACCGCACGCTGCTCGCCCAGTACGCGGCACGCGGCGAGTACCCGGTCAACGGCCAGGTGGAGATCCGCGTGACCGGCCTGGAGGATCCGTCCGCGTGCGGCGTCCCCGGCGCACAGCCCCCGCTGCTGTCCGCCCTGCGACCGCGCCCCGACCGGCCGGACGCCGACACCGCCGTGTGGATCGACGTCCTCTCCCTGCCGGGCACACCCGCTCTGCACCGTTTCTACCGTGAGATCGAGCAGTTCCTCCTGGCCTTGGACGGCGACCGGGCGTCGGTCCGGGTGGAGTGGTCCAAGGGCTGGGCCTACACCGACACCGCCGCATGGTCCGACCCGGACGTCCTCGCCCGCCACATCCCCGCCGGCCACCGCGCCGGGGGCGGCCCGGGTTGGGACGAGGCGGTGACAGCACTCGACCGGCTCGACCCCCACCACGTACTGTCCAGCCCCTTCCTCGACACCCTGCTGCGCTGAACCGCGAGCGTGCCGGTGCACAACTGCGCCCCGACCGGAAGTGAACCCGTCGAGATCCAGACCCGGACCGACGACGCCCCGTCCGTTCGCCCCTGCCGGCACGGACTATCCGCGTTCCTCACGGGGCAACGCCCTCGACGCACCGGAGTCGGCCGGCCCGCACCGGGTCGGCGCCGACGCCCGGCGGCCGTCGACCCGCGCGCAGCGGCGGCGCCGGGCGGGGCGGGGCGGCGGTGGGCCGTCCTCGTCTGCGACCTTCCAGCACTCGATCAGCTCCTCCTTCCACACGCGGGTGGGGTGTCCATGAGCGCTTCCCCCAGCAGTTGCCCAGTGCCGCATCGAGCAACGTTCGCCCTGTTGCCGCCTGGCGTCAGCTCGTACTGAATGGTGCGGTTCGTTCGGCGTCGAGTTGGTGGTCGGCCCAGACGTAGCTTTCGGGAAGCAGGTCGGTGATGCGGACGGTTCGGAGACGGTCGCCTGTACCGACGATGACCTTCAGGGCCGGGAAGTAGTCGAGAAGGACTTGGCGGCAACGTCCGCACGGGGGAACGACTCCGCGGTCGCGGTCGCCAACGGCGACGATCGTGTCCAGCTCGTAAGCGCCCTGGGTTGCCGCCGTGCCGATGAGGACCAACTCGGCGCACGGGCCTCCCGTGAAGTGGTAGGCGTTCACCGCGGTGATGATCCGTCCGTCCCGGGCGCGGCCCGCGGCTGCCATGGTGTGGTTGTCGCCGCGGCATCGAGTGCGAGCGACGTGGGCCGCGGCCGCGATGAGTTCGTGGTCGACGGGGTGGGGATGCGTGGTCATCTTCTCTGCCTTCGTGCGGTGTCAGGCGACGTTGGCGCGAGTGACGACGGTGCGCAAGCGAATATCGGCGGTGTGCTCGTTCCGCCAGGCGATGTAACGGCGGATCGTGCTGCCCCGGGCCGTTCTTCTGCTCGACGACGAAGGTTTCAGGCGGTGGTACGCCGCCAACCTCCTCGACATCGGGTTGCCCCGTGGGGGGCGCAGGAACCGCAGGGCCAGGACCCGGCCCTGCGGTTCGCCTCCCAGAACGGGACGAAGGGACTCCTGCCTTCGCTGCCGCACCACGTCGGCGGTCAAGGACAGAGGGGGGTGGGAGCGGGCACCGGCGCAGTCGGCGCGAGCGGCGAAGTCCCCGCGCCGGCACGGGGGCTTCTCGAAGGATCCTCCGCAGGGGGCACCGCCCGCCTTCCGAGGAAGCGGTTGTGAGATGCCTTGACAGCATGTGACAGAGCCATGACAGTTCGTTGGAGGTTCGATCGTGGGAGCGCTCCCACCCCTGCGGAGAAAAACGAGAGGAACCTCATGCGCCTCAGAACCGCCTTGGCACCGGTCGCGATCGCCGGGGTCGTCGCGACCGGTGTCTCCGTGCCCGCGACGGCGGCCGCCGCGGTCGGGCCGGCCCTGACCGTCGACGCGACCGCGGCCGGGCGTTCCATCAGCCCGTACGTCTACGGAATGAACTTCGCCGACGAGGCCCTGGCGGCCGACCTGCGTCTGCCGGTCCACCGCTGGGGCGGCAACCACACCACCCGCTACAACTTCCGCAACGACACCACCAACCGCGCCTCGGACTGGTACTTCGAGAACATCCCCAACGACAACCCCGACCCCGGCAGCCTGCCGAACGGGTCGGAGACGGACCGCTTCGTCGAGCAGAACCGGGCGACGGGCACCCAGACGATCCTGACCGTCCCCCTGCTCGGCCAGGTGGCCAAGGACCGGTCCAAGGCGTGCGCCTTCAGCGTGCAGAAGTACGGACCGCAGCAGTCCACCGACCCCTGGGCGCCGGACTGCGGCAACGGCAGGAAACCGGACGGCACCCCCATCACCGGCAACGACCCTGCCGACACCAGCGTCGAGATCGGTCCGCAGTACGTGACCGACTGGATCAACCACCTCAAGAGCCGCTACGGCGGCGCGGCCGGTGACGGAGTGCGGTTCTACAACCTGGACAACGAGCCCGACCTGTGGCACTCCACGCACCGCGACGTCCGCCGCGAAGGGCTGGGGTACGACGAGCTGCGCGATCTCACCTACCGGTACGCGGGCGCCGTCAAGGCGGCCGATCCCGACGCCAAGACGCTGGGACCGGTCGGCTGGGGACTGAACTCGATCTTCTACTCGGGACTCGACCAGGACGTCTGCGGCCGTACGGGCTGCTGGAGCAACCCGCCCGACCGGGCAGCGCACGGCGGCCAGGACCTGGGCCCGTGGTACCTGGACCAGATGCGCGCCTACGAGAGGGAGCACGGCACCCGCATCCTGGACTACTTCGACATCCACCTGTACCCGCAGCAGGCGGGAGTGCACGGCGAGGAGGCCGGTGACGCCGCCACCCAGGAACGCCGGCTGCGCTCCACGCGGCAGTTGTGGGACCCCACCTACGTCGACGAGAGCTGGATCAACCGCCCGGTCCAGATGATCCCCCGGATGCGCAAGCTGGTCGACGACCACTACCCCGGCACCAAGCTCGCCATGACCGAGTACAGCTGGGGCGCCCACGGGCACATCAACGGCGCCCTGGCCCAGGCCGACGTCCTGGGCATCTTCGGCCGTGAGGGCATGGACCTGGCCTCGCTGTGGACCGCCCCCGAGAGCGACGAACCGGTCGCGCACGCCTTTCGCGTCTACCGCAACTACGACGGCGAGGGCGGTGCGTTCGGAGAGACCTCCCTTCCCGCAGCCAGTGAGGACCAGGACAAGCTCGCCGTCTACGCGGCCCGGCGCGCCTCCGACGACGCCCTGACCGTGGTGGTGGTCAACAAGAGCGGAGCCGACCTCACCAGCCCCGTCAGGATCAACGGCGCCGGCACCGGCACGGCCGAGGTCCACCGCTACAGCGCCCGGCACCTGGACGGCATCGTCCGTGAGGACGACCAGGCCGTCACGGCCGGCGCGTTCACGGCCGACTTCCCCGCCGACTCCATCACCCACCTCGTCCTGCCCGCCGGCGGAGGCGGCGAGCAGGACACCGAAGCGCCCACCGCACCGGGCAAACCCAGCGCCTCGAACATCACGGCCGACGGCCTCACCCTCACCTGGCCGGCGGCCACCGACGACACCGGCGTCACCGGTTACGACGTGTACCGGCTCGACGGCGACACACCCGTCAAGATCGCCAGCACCACCGGCACCTCACACACCATCACCTCTTTGCGACCCGACACCGCATACACCTTCACCGTCAAGGCCCGGGACGCGGCAGGCAACGTCTCGCCGCCCTCGCCCGACGTCACCGTGCGCACAGCGGCAGTTCCCGCACAACAGTGCAAGGTCGACTACACCGTGGCCAACCAATGGCCCGGCGGCTTCACGGCCCATGTGAAGATCACCAACACCAGCGACAAACCGATCGACGGCTGGCAACTGCGCTGGGACTTCACAGCCGGACAACGCGTCGGCCAGGGCTGGGCAGCACAGTGGGAGCAACAGGGCACAACGGTCACCGCGCAGAACCTGACCTGGAACGCGAAACTCGCGGCGGGCGCCTCCACCACCATCGGCTTCAACGGCAGCCGCACCCAGGACGGCCCCGCACCGACCGCCTTCACCCTCAACGGACACACCTGCGGCACCTGACCCGGCACACACCACGCGCCGCACCACCCCGACCGGCCCCGCAGCGGCGACGGCCCGCTCCATGGACGCTCCTCGCCGTGCCCGAGCCCCGGCCGCACGGCAAGGAGCACCCCATACTCACCCAGCTCACCCAGTGGCAGTGCCACGGCCAGGTCCAGCAGCGCTGGACCGCCACCGCCGTCTGACCCGGCCTCCTCCCCCACCACGCCTCCGTACCCGGCCCACTGCCCGGCCCCCATGCCTGGGCAGCGGGCCGCGTACGCCCCCGGGCTTTGTCACAGGAGGGAACCGCCCGCCCGGGGCAGCGCCCCCAGCACGGCATGCGCGGCAGGAGAGCGGAGGGGAGACCCGCCGGCACGACGCCGGCACGGTCGAGACGAAGACATCGACGCTGAAGGCTCCCGCCCACCGGCGGGGGCCTTCACATCCGTACAGGGCCAGGAGCGACCAGCGCCCCACCATGAACAAGCCGCCTTCGCGGCGCCCGGGCCGAAGTGGCCGTACGGAAAGGGCAGGGCGGCGCCGAGCGGGGATCAAGACCGGACTCGGCCGGATTGGCGGCCGAAGAGATGTTTGTCCGGGCCCGGACGGTGCACACGAGGAACTAACACTGCCTTTATACGGAGAGACGGAGACACACCATGGGCATCATCGCGTGGATCATCATCGGCCTGCTCGCCGGCATGATCGCCAAGGCCCTGACGCCGGGCAAGGACCCCGGCGGCATCATCATCACCATGCTCATCGGCATCGCCGGCGGTCTGCTCGGCGGCTGGCTCGGCAAGGTCATCTTCGGCGTCGACTCCATCGACGGGTTCTTCGACCTCTCCACCTGGATCGCCGCGATCATCGGCTCCGTCATCCTGCTCCTCCTCTACCGTCTCGTCACCGGCAACCGGCACTCGCACCGCCACGCGTGACCCGTTTAAGGCGTACCTCGCCGACAAACCGGACGGCTCCCTCCCCCACGCGCGGGACGGGAGCCGTCAGCGTGCACAGCCCACCCGCACCGATCACACACGTCCCACGCACCGGACGGATGGCGGGCCAGCGCCCCGGCAGGCACGACAGCAGCGCCCTCAGCCCGGCAGGCCCCGCAGGCGACGGAAGCACGGCACAGCGGGAGGCCGGGCAGCGGGCGACGACCGACGGGACGGTGGTCCGGCAGTCCGCCGGGCAAACCACGAAACGCGTGACCGTAGACAGCAGCACGAAGTCCGAGGGCACCGAACCGCTCATGACCACCGAGACGGTCGAGGTGGGGTTCGGCAGGAACCGGGCCGGTGCGGCCGACGTCCCGCTCCCCCACACGGCGGCCGTCGACGCGCTCGTCGCCGCGCGCCCCGAGGTCGACTGGGAGGGGCTGCGGCACAGTACCGGTTGGGCTGCGGGCCCGGGTGGTCGACGGTCGGCGCCGTAGACCCGGTGGCACAGCAGGTGCTCGTCATCACGGTCCGTCCGGTCGGCTTCGCAGCCACCGCTGACAGCCGGGCTCGATCACGGCATGCGGTCGACTCCGAGGCCGGAGCCGGCCGCATCCCCAGTACCGGTTGGCCCGACCCACGCGGTGGTTGCTCGACCGGGGCGACACGATCAACGATGCCGTCGGGTGCCGTTCCCGCCTTGCTATCGTTCGCCGGGTGCAGCAGCATCGGGCAGATCCTTCCGCCTTCGCTCCCGCCCCCACGGCTGCCACCGGACGATCCGGCGGACACCACGACGAAGCGCTACCGCCGATCGGCGTGGTCATCCTGGCCGCGGAGAAGGACATGCCCGGGCTGGACGTCTGCGTGCGGGGCCTACGGGATCACTGTCTGAATCCCGTCACCACGGTGCAGGTGATCGCCCAGCGCGTGCCGGAGCGGCCCCGCGGCGACATCGATCCGCGCATCGTGTGGTACGACGAACGCCGGTGCACCGTCGCCGGCAGCACGGTGCGCGCGTACCTGCGGGACCTGGGCAGAGATCCCTCCACCGCCTCGTGGTACTTCCAGCAGCTGGTGAAGCTGGAGTGCTTCACCCTCCTTCCCGCGGACGCGCCGGAGCACGTGCTGGTGGTCGACGCGGACTTCGTGTTCCTGCGGGACACGGTGTTCGTCGACGGACGGGGAAGGTCCCTGCTGTCCTACGGCTATCCGCTCTCCTGGCACCCCGGCTCCCGGACGCACCGGCTGCCCGCCCGCCACTCGGCGCTGGAGGCCGCCGGGAGACTGGTACCGGGCTGGTTGCCCGTGGACGCCTACAGCGGCATGCAGCACCACATGGTCTTCGACCGCACCGTCCTGGGCGACCTCGTCCAGCGCGCCCAGGACGCCCACGGCGAGCCCTTCTGGCAGGCGTTCTTGCGCACCGCCGACCCCGGCAAGTGGACCGGCGCCTCCGAGTACGTCCTCTACCGGCACTTCGCGGCGCGCTTCTTCCCCGAACGCGTGCGCCACCGGCACGTCGACGCCGTCGACGTGATCCAGGGCGAGGGCCCCGGCGGCTTCACCCTGCCCGAGGTGGCCGCCGCGGCGCAGGGCTCCTCCCTGCGTGCCGTCGGCTGCCACCGCTTCCTCCACTACACCGAGCGGCTCGCGACCATGGACTACGTTCCCACCGCCCTGCGCCGCACCCTGGGCGCCGATCCCGGCCCCCTGTGGTTGCGGCTGGACGGCGGGGTGCTGGCCATCGGCCGGGCGGTCCCGCCTCTCGCCCTCGCCTGAGGGCTTCAGCCCTCGTCGAGCCGACGGAGGATACCGGCGGCCACCGCCGTGATGTCCGCCCTGGAGGAAGTCGGACAAGGGCAGGCGGACGTCGAAGTCACGGCTCAGGGACCCGTGGAGCTCGATGGCGCGCAGCGACCCCAGCCCCTGGGCCGCCATCGACACGTCGTCTTCGACCGATGCGGGTCGGACCGCCAGGAGGTCGGCCACGCGGCGGCGCACTTCCGCCGCGACCGCCGCGGCGCGCCGCCCGGCCGGCAGGGCCGCGACCGTCGCGCGCATCTCGCTCCGCGGCGGCGTCCCGGGCGGGGCGGCCGGGGAGACGCCGCGTGCGGGGGTGGTGTGGATCGGATCCAGCAGTCCGGCGACGTACGCCTGCCGGCAGGCGGTGCGGCGCACCTTGCCGCTCCGGGTCGTCGGCAACCCGCCGGAACGCACGAGGACGACGACTCGCCGTGACCGGTGCGACACTGTCCGAAGGGGCTTGCCCGCCTCACCCGACCGGTCTCGGCCTCACTTCTCCACCCTGCCGGAAACCCTGCGGATTTTCCCTCTCTGAAGAACCGGCCTGGTCCTGACGGTCGTCGTTTCCCCGAGGCGGGCCTTTGTCGTCGTGATCACCGGACGACCCCGAGGACGTCAAGGACGACAATGGCCCGGCCGGTGCGGCCCTCCCCCAGGAGGCGGATCGTCGAGCAGACCGCGAGGTCCGCACCAACCGAGCAGACGGCGTGCTCCCGGGCCCGCCCCCGCGTGAGACCGCCACGATGCGAGTACCGGTGCCGGGGCTCTGCCCGGTGCGGTCCGCCCGATGGGCATCGCCCTCCCCTACGGCTTCGGAGGGAACAAGGGACGGCAGCGCACCCGGCGGGCAGACGTGGGTGTCGACGATGTCGCCGAGGCCAAGCGCAGCGAGAGGCCGGCAGGTGGCCGGACGGGCCGCCCGGGGCGGCCTCGAAGCTCGTCACCCGGACTGGGCGGCACTCAAGGACGGGCCGCCCGCGCCCGGGTTCGACAAGGTCGACTCGCCGGCCCTGCTGAGGTCTGTCGACCTTCGGGGACGGACCGTTGCGCAGAAGACCACGGCAGGGACGGCCGCCGCCCTCGCGGTCGAGGAGGCGTCGCCGGTGCCGCCCCCTGCCGTCCGCCTGTCCGCGCGACCTCTTGTCGTCCGGGTGAACACCGATCAGACCAACTCGCCCACAGCCGCCCGGGGCGGGTGTGGCCCTGGGCTCGGCCGTCGCAGACCGACGGCGACGCCGACTGTGACGAGCAGGGCACCGGTGACGTCGGCGGGGCCTGCCCGGCCGAGGCCGAGTGCCACGGCAGTGAGCAGTGCGCCCACCGGCACCAGGCCGGCGAAGAGGCCCGCACGGTCGGCGCCGAGGCGGCGCAGTGCGTCGTACCACAGGAAGAAGGCGGCAGCGGTGACGACCGCGCCGAGGTAGCCGAAGGCGGCTGCTTGGCCAGGGGTGGGCAGCCGCAGGGAGGTCGTACCGTCCAGGGCGAGACCCGCGGCCAGGAGCATGGGGACGGACAGGGCGGCGGGATAGGCGGCGACCCTCAGGGGGCCGAGTTTGGGCAGGAGCGGGACGGCCAGCAGGGAGAAGGCCACCTCGCCGGCGAGTGCGCCGAGGGACAGGAGGAGGCCCCTCACGCTGCCCGAGCCGAGGCCGGCGGCGACGGCTGTGCCGAGTGCCACCACGACCGCGGCGCCGACGGTACGGGGCGCGGGGCGCCGGCGTTCCGTCAACGGCCCCACGAGGGCGAGCACGAGAGGGACCGCTCCGACCACAGCGGCGATCATGGCGGGCCCGGCGTGCCGGGTGGCTTCGACGAGGAAGACGTTGAACCCCGCCAGGCCGGTGGCGGCCAGCGCGAACAACAGCAGAACGTCACGTGCGGTCAGGCGTACGCGGGGCAGCCGCCGGTGGCCCACGACGGTCAGCAGGATCGCCGCGGCGAGCGCGTAACGCAGGGCCTGCCCCGTGAAGACCGGGTAGTCGGCGATGGTGGCGGAGACCGCGGTCGAGGTGCCGACGAGCAGCATCGCCGAGGCGGCGCCGACAGGGGCGGCCGAGGCTCTCATGCGGCGCGCTCCGGCGACGTCGAGGGGGCGGCCGAGGTGGCCAGGACCTTGCGGGTGACGCGTTCGGCGATGGCCGCGACCAGGGTCCGGGGGCGGCGGGGTGACAGGTGTGCGGCCAGGGCGTTGCCAAGTCCGGGGGCGACGTAGCCGCGGTCGCGCTCCAGCGCGCGCAGCGCGGCGCGTACGACGGGCTCCGGGGTGGTCATGGAGCCGGTGACAGCCGCCCGGCGGGTGCCGATGGCGTCGAAGAAGGCGGTCTCGACCGGGCCGGGGCACAAGGTGAGCACGCGGATGCCACGCCGGCGGTACTCCTGGCGCAGGGCGAGGCCGAAGTTCAGCACGAAGGCCTTGGCCGCACCGTAGACGGCGAAGTACGGGGCGGGCTGGAAGGCGGCGTTGGACGCGACGTTGACGACCGCCCCGCGGCCGCGCTCCAGCATGCCGGGCAGCAGTTCATGGGTGAGGTCGACGAGGGCGACGACATTGACCATCAACTGGTCGTGGTCGCGGGCCCCGGAGATCTCCTCGAAGCGGCCGCAGGTACCGAACCCGGCGTTGTTGACCAGCAGGTCGACGCTCAGGCCGCAGGCGGTCAACCGGTCGGCGACGCGGCGGGCCGCGTCCGGTTCGGCGAGGTCCTGGACCAGCACGTGCGCGCGGACGCCGTGCTCGGCGATCAGACGCTCGGCGAGGGCGGCAAGCCGGTCGCCGGAGCGCGCCACCAGGACCACGTCGTGTCCCTGGGCGGCGAGCTGCGCGGCGAACTCCGCGCCGAGGCCGGACGACGCTCCGGTGATGAGGGCGGTGCTGTTCACAAGCTTCTCCTTCAACCGAGGCCAACTGAGATGAGTATGTATCAACAATTCGATGAGTCGCAACAGAAGTGTTGCAGTTATATGCGGCATCGCGTCACAGATGTATGATGTTTCCGGTCAAGGGGTCCAGCAGGAGGCGTGATGGGTGAGACGGCGGGACGGTCGCTGCGGGCTGACGCGGAACGCAGCGTGCGCGCGATCCTGGAAGCGGCCGAGCGGGTGCTCGCCGAAGAACCCGGCGCTTCCATGGAGCAGATCGCCGCAGCCGCGGGTGTGGCCCGCACGACGATCCACCGGCGGTTCGCCAACCGGCAGGCACTGATCGAGGCGTTGGCGTCATCGGCCGCCCGTCAGCTCGCCCGGGCAGTGGACGACGGCAGGCCGGACACCGCGCCGCCGCTGGTGGCGATGCACCGGATCACGGCCAACGTGCTGCAGGTCAAAAGCGCCTGGGCGTTCGCCCTGGAGCTGCCGGCCGACCCGGACAGCGAGGCCGCCGTCCTCCACCAGGACATCGCCCGCCGCTGCATCGCCGTGCTGAAGCGGGCCCAGGACGACAAGCTCATCGACGAAGCGGCCGACCTCGACTGGGTGCGCCGGGTCTACTACGCGCTCATCGGGGAATCCCTGCACGGCAACGCGGAGGGTGCCGACCCGGACACCCTCGCCGCCCGCATCATCGACACCCTGCTGCACGGCGCCGGTCCACGCGCCTGAGCCGAGAGCTGCCGCCGGGAGTCGCGGTCGACCCAGGCGCAGCACCAGGGTGGGGGCGCGTCGGCCGCATGTCCCCCGCCTGGTTCAGCGGCCTGCGCCGGCTCGTCCTCGGCCGCGCGGTGGCTCATCGTCCTCGGCGACGCGACGGTCGGCGTCCCCCGTCCGCCGGGCAGCCTGAGCGGCACGGCGATCGGCTGGTCCGGGGCACCGCCGTCCGCTCCGGCCGCGGGCATGCCGAAGCCGACGGCGCCCGCGCTCGGGCGGGGACGGCTTTGGCCAGGCTCGCCAGGCCGTTTTCCGGCGGCCCGTGGAGCGACGAGGACCGCCAGGGTGTCGTCGGCGAGCGCCTCCTCCATCCGGCAGTGGCCCCGCGCCACCGTCACCTCGGGGGCCTCGTCCGGACCGAGCCCCCGCGCGTACGAGCCGGGGAGCGGGCCGGCCGCCGGGACCGCCGGTCGGGGCGCGGTCCAGCGGGCGGGTGAGGACGTCATCGGATGGCCGGTTCCTTCGCGAGGTCTCTAGGGTCGGTGGAATGGCACACGACACCGTGGATCCGGCGACGATCACGCCGGAGATGGCCGCCCGGATCCGTACGTGGCGAGTCGACGAGGACCTCTCCTGGCGCGCCGTGGCCCAGGCCGCGTCCGACCTGTGGGGTTCCGGTTTCGGCAGCAACCAGCTCTACGGCAAAAACCTCTGCGTGGCCGCCGCGAAGGTACTGGGCGAAGACCCCCACCAGGAACCGTGGAACTGACCCCCCGCCAAGCGGCCCCCTCGCATCAGCGAGCGGACCGGACGAAGACATCGGCGATGCGGAATCCGGCTCGAAAGAGGACGGGTGGGGGCGCGCCCGGTGACGGAGCCGGCCCCGGGCGACAGCGGGATGGTGGTCCACGACTACGACCGCCGGGGCACTGGGGCACTGGGGCACTGGGGCACTGGGGTGACGGTCGGGTGGGGTGCGCCCGGTGGCGGAGCTGACGGCCGGGGCGGCGGGTTGACGCCCGGCCCTGTGGTGCCGGAGATACGGGAGGGCCCGCCCGGGCCCTCCCTGGCGGGTTCCTTCCCGTGGCCCCGTCGGGGCGGACCCGTCAGCCGGGCTCGTCCTTCTTGGGGGCGCGGTCCCCGGTGGGCCGGGGTGCCTCGTCCTGCGCGGGGCCGATGCGGATCTCGAAGTCACCCGCGTACTTCTCGTGTCCCGCGATCACCGCTTCCTCGACGGCCTCCTCGGCCAGTTCGCCCCGGACGATCAGCGGGTCCTTGCGGAGGTCCTTCATCAAGGCCCAGCACATGCCGATCATCACCAGGACGAACGGGGCGGCGACCAGGATCGTCAGGTGTTGCAGGCCCGCGAGGGCGTTGCCCTTGCCCTCGCCGACGAGCAGCATCACGGCCGCGACGCCGCCGGTCACCACGCCCCAGAAGACGACGACGAGCCGGGCCGGTTCGAAGGTGCCCTTCTGGGAGAGGGTGCCCATGACGATGGACGCCGCGTCGGCGCCCGAGATGAAGAAGATGCCGACCAGGATCATCACGAGCAGGCTCATCACGCCGGCGATCGGGAACTCCTGGAGGACGCCGAAGAGCTGGGCCTCGGGCGTGGACGCACCCCCGAGGTCTCCCTCCCCCTTCAGACGCATGGCCGTCCCGCCGAAGACGGCGAACCAGATCAGGCTGACGGTGCTGGGCACCAGGATGACGCCGCCGATGAACTGGCGGATGGTCCGCCCCCGGCTGATGCGGGCGATGAACATGCCGACGAACGGCGTCCAGGAGATCCACCAGGCCCAGTAGAAGACGGTCCAACTGCTCAGCCAGTCGGCGACGTCACCGCCGCCGGTGGACGCCTCCGTGCGACCGACCAGCGTGGGCAGCTCGTCGAAGTACGCGGCGAGCGAGGTGGGGATCAGGTCGAGGACCAGGATGGTGGGACCGAAGACGAAGACGAAGGCGGCGAGGACCACGGCGAGCACCATGTTGGTGTTGGAGAGCCACTGGATGCCCTTCTCCACGCCGGAGACCGCGGAGAAGACGAAGCAGACGGTCAGGACACCGATGATGGTCACGAGCAGTCCGGTCCCGGCCCTGTCGAGCCAGCCCACCTCGTGCATGCCGCTGCCGATTTGGAGCGCGCCCAGCCCCAGGGAGGTGGCGGACCCGAAGAGCGTGGCGAAGATGGCGAGGATGTCGATCACCCGGCCGGGGACGCCGTCGGCGTGCTTCTGGCCGATGAGGGGTACGAAGACGGCGCTGATGGTCTGCCGCCGCCGGCGCCGGAAGGTGCTGTACGCGATGGCGAGGCCGACCACGGCGTAGATGGCCCACGGATGCAGGGTCCAGTGGAAGAGCGTGGTGGCGAGGGCCGTCTGCATGGCGTCCGCCGGGTCGGCGGGGTCGGTGCCCGGCGGCGGGGTCGTGTAGTGGGCGAGCGGCTCGCTGACGCCGTAGAACATCAGGCCGATGCCCATGCCGGCGCTGAACATCATGGCGACCCAGGAGACGGTGCTGAACTCGGGCTTCTCGTGCTCCTGCCCCAGCTGGATCCGTCCGTACCGGCTGATCGCGAGCCACAGAGCGAAGACGACGAAGCCCGAGGCGGCCAGGACGAACGCCCAGCCGCCGTTGTGCATGAGACCGTCGAGCATCGTGTCGGAGACGCTCTCCAGCGTGTCGGTCGCCGTGGCGCCCCAGATCACGAAGCCCAGGGTGAGCACCGCCGTCACACCGAAGACGACCGGGTCGGTGACGGGTGCCCTGTCCTCGTGCGGGTGACGGCCGGGAAGGGCCGCCTTCACGGGTAGGCGCATCCTTTGCCCCGGTTTATGTCGCTCCTGAGACACAGGCGGCACCTTTCACGATCATGGCTGGATTTGGCTCTTGCTACCCCCTATCACGTGGTTAACGCCTGAACCGGGATCAACAGGCGTCAACGGGTCCGCGTGCGTGAGGCGATACGCAGTGCGGGTGTCGAGCGGCAGGGGCACGAGCGGACTGCCGCAGCGGTACGAAGGCACCACCGTTGATCGCGACCCCGGCACTCGCGCGGCGGCCCCTGGCCCGGGCGGCCGTGCTCCCGCATCCCGGACAGCAGGTGGGACCGGTGGCCGGCCGGGGCGCGAGCGGCGGCGCGGTGCGGCGCGGGCACACGGCCCCGGGCCGACACTGGCCGAGCACAGCGGACGGGTGAGCGGCCGGGGCCGCTGGGAGCCGGTGGGCGGGGAGCAGCCGCGCGGTGGGGAAAGGCCGGCGCCCTCCTCTCACCGCGCCGACGAAGCAGACCGCCGCAGCGCCGCGGCCTGACCCGGGCCGCCCGCCGGCGACGTCGCCCCTCCCCCGTGACCGATGGGCGGGGCGGTTGCGGAATGGCGGTCCGCCCCGGCCCCGGCCCGACCCGGTGGGCGGGTCAGACCGGGGCGGAGGGGGACGGGGCGGGGGCCGCCCTCATCCCTACCCGAAGACGGGACCGGGGCGCCCTTGTCCCTACCTGCGGTACAGGAACCATGCGATGAGGGGCACCACGATGATGACGAAAAGGATCACGAAGAGGACGCCGGCCTCCGAGGACTCCAGAGGCATCGGGGCGCCGGTGCTCATCGTCGGGCCTTCCTCATGCTCACGTACGCAAGGACCAGTGAAACGCATCCCGACGCCAGGAGCAGCAGACCACAGCCGAGTGCGACAGAAGCTTGGTTGAACAGTGTGACGAGCAGCAGTCCGCAGACGACCTGCAGGAGGCCGAGCGGTGCGATGGTCTTCTCGCGTCCTGGCTGGATCATTTTCCTGTCTCCTGTCCCCTGTCATGAGGGCCGGGGCCGAACCCCGGCCCTCATCGCGTCAGCTCAGATCGTTCTGGTAGGTGGCACCCACGTACGTGGCTGCGGCTGCGCCGATGGCCATGCAGTAGGGTGTTGCGGCTGCGGCTCCCACCGTGGTGAAGGCCGCTGCTCCCGCCACGCACAGGCCGGTGATGCCGACCTCCGCGATCATCGCGGCCGTGGCCGCCTCGGCCGCGTCCGCGCCTTCGGTCAGGCCGGAGTAGAGGATGCCGCCGATGCCGAGGGCATTGCCGATGCCATCGATGCTGAGGAGCCCCGTGGGGTCGGTGTTGTTGACGGGGTCGCCGGTGGCGTAGAGGTAGGGGTTGTTCTCCTGGCCGCTGGGGTCGGGCTGGGTGAAGCGTCCGAGGTGGGGGTCGTAGTAGCGGGCGCCCATCTTGTACAGCCCCGAGGGGTCGAGGTAGGCACCGGTGTAGCGGAAGGGCTGCTGGGTGCCGGTGTGGGTGCGCGGCTCGCCGTAGGGGCCGTAGGCGTAGGCGGCGGTGCGCTTGCCGGCGGTGTCGACCAGGCCGATGACGGAGTTCTGGGCGTCGGTGAGGTAGTACTGGCTGCTTCCCCCGCTTCGCATGGCTATCAAGGTGCCCGAGGGCTCGCGGACGAAACCGGTGGCCGCGCCGGAGACGCTCTGGCCGGTGATGCCGACGGCGGCGTTGGTGAAGGTGGTGTTGTCGCGGGTGAGGCGCTGGGTGTTGTCGGTGCCGGCGTAGACCTGCTCGGTGGTGGTGCCGGAGTGGGTGTAGGCGGCGAGCTGGGTGAAGGGGGTCCAGGTCGCGTTGGTGCGGGTGCCGGTGGGGCCGGCGGCGCTGGTCTCGTTGCCGGCGCCGTCGTAGGCGAAGCCGGAGTCACCGTCGTAGGCGGTCAGTTGACCGGCGTCGTCGTAGGTGTAGGTGTGCTGGGCGTCGTCGCAGGTCGGGAGGGACGTGCCGGTGGAGCCGGCGGTGCGGTTTCCGGCCTTGTCGTAGCAGTAGGCCCAGCCGGCCGTGGTGGAGCCGTTCTTGGTCTCCACGGCTTTGGTGAGGCGACCGAGGGTGTCGTAGGTGTAGGTGGTGGTGGCGCCGTCGACGGTGCGCTTGCGGATCTTGTCGGTGTCCTTGCCGCTGTTGCTGTAGTCGTAGGAGATCGACGACAGGGTCGCGGTGCCGGACTTCACTTCGATCTTGGTGGGGCGGCTGGAGTCGTCGGGGGTGACGGTCTGGGTGATGCCGCCGGGGAAGGTCGTCTTGGTGCGCTTGCCGTTGTTGTCGTACTCGAACGACGTTTTGGCGCCGCCGGGTTCGGTGACCGAGGTGAGCTGGTTGGCGTCGTCGTAGCCGTAGGTGACGGTGCCGCCGGCGTCGGTGGCGCTCGCCACGTTCCCCGTCGCGTCGTAGGCGATGGATGTGGCCGGGGTGCCGGGCAGGGTGCGGGTGCGTTCGCGGTTCTGCTCGTCGTAGGTGAACGTCGACGTGCCGGCCGGGGTGGTGCGGGTGGTGAGGTTGCCGTCACCGTCGTAGGTGAAGGCGGCGGTCGCCGAGCCGGCGGTCCGGGTCTTGATGCGGTCGCGGTCGTCGTAGGTGTAGGTCGTGGTGGTGCCGCGGCCGTCGGTCATCGTCTTCTGCCGGCCGAGGGCATCGTAGGTGTAGGTGATCGGGTTGAGGGGGCTGGGCGGGGTGACCTTGGTCAGGTTGCCCTCGGCGTCGTAGGTGTAGCCGGTCTTCTTGCCCCGCGGGTCGGTGGCGGTGCAGCGCTGGCCGGGCAGGCCGCCGCAGTCCATCTCACCGGTCTTGGGGTTGTAGGTGTAGGTCCACTTCGCGGCGGTGCCACCGGAGGTGGAGTCCTGCGAGGTGAGCAGGTTGCCCGAGTCGTCGTAGCTGTTGGCGGTCTTCTCCGCCGAAGCGGAGGTCAGCGTCTCGGGGAAGTAGCCGCTGCCCTTCTTCACCCACGTCGCCGTCGCCGTCGCCCCGGTCGGGAGGGTGGCGGTGGTGGGGTTGAAGACCGAGTCGTACTCGAACTTGGTGACGTTGCCGTCCTCCGGGGTGGCACCCATGGCGTCGGTGGCGGTGACGACGTCGTTGTCCGGGCCCCAGGACGTCGAGCGGGTGTGGCCGAGGGGGTCCTCGGTCTTCTTGGTGCGCCAGTAGCCGTCGACGGTCTTGAGGGTGTGCTTGCCGCGGGGGTCGGTGATCCGCACGACCCCTTCGGCGTTGGTGTTGTTGGCGGGCAGGATCCAGCGGAAGGCGGTGGTGTTGCCCGCTCCGGTGGCGTTGTTCACGACGCGGGTGAGGGAGGCGACCTTGGTGCTGTCCCAGGTGAACCTGGTCTGCCGCCCTTCTGCTGTGGTCACCCTGGTCAGGCGGTGGGAGGCGTCGTAGTCGAAGACGGTGGTCTTGCCGGCGGTGTCGGTGAACGTCTTGATCAGGTCACCGGTGTAGGTGTAGCTGATCGACCGTCCGGTTTCGTCGGTGACCTTCGTGATGTGCTCGCCGTCGTTGGCGAAGGTCAGCGTGCGCCCGGAAGCCGAGGTGATCCTGGAGGTGAAGGCGCCGGAGTAGGCGATGGTGGTGGCGTTGCCGTTCTTGTCCTCCACCTTCGTCACGCGCGCGTCCCCGGTGGTGCCGGAGCGGGTGAAGGTGGTCTTCTCTCCTGTGCGACGGCTGGTGAGGGTGAAGGACTTCTTGTCGTCCGCCTCGGTCAGGTCCTGCTTGTAGCCCTTGGCCGGGGTGAAACCCGCACCGTCGCGGGCGAAGACCGCCATGGTGCCGGACGGTCCCTCGACGACGACGGCGTTGGGGGTGGCCTCGTTGACGCGGTAGTCGGTGCCGGTGGTGGCGTTCCAACCCGCCTGGTTGAGGCTGTTGAAGGCGTTGCCGTAGGCCAGCCCGGGCCCGGCGTCGGCGATGTCGAAGCCGTCGACGGTCAACAGCAGGTTGCCGCTGCCGTAGTTGACCTGGGCGCTGACGCCGTCGGACAGTTGGGCGGTGAAGAACTCCGACCACGGCACCTGGCCGACGCCCAGGGCGTAGACGCCCGGTTCGACGGCTGCCGACTTCACCAGTGGTCCGTCGGTCTCGGCCGCCTTGACCGGGGAGCTGGCCGGCGCCTTGGTGGTGCCCAGCGGTGTGGGCGTTGCCTTGGTGGTGGCCGGCGCCGCAGCGGGACGCGGTGTGGCATTGGCCGGGATGGCCGTGGTCATCATGGCGGTCGTGGCGAGGATCGTGAGCGACAGCCAGTGTCTGCGGCGCCGGGTTTCGGGCATGCGAGAATTCACGAAGGTCTCTCCGATGCGTGGATGTCAGAGGAGCAGGGCCTGGAGGGACGGCACCCGTGCCGGGGTGCCGCCCCGCCCTTTCCCCGAGGTGATGACGATGGGGTGGTCGACGTCTGTCAGCAGCGGCGTTCGGTACGCGCGTGGTAGGTGGCCTCGCCCGTGATGCTGAGGGTGCCGTCGGCCGAGGTGCACTCGTCGACGGTGTCGGCGCCGTTGCTCCAGAACTCCTGGGCGTGGGTGTCGAAGGCGTCCTTCCGGCCCACCAGGGCGTTGCGGTCGAATGACCACACCCCCACCGTCAGGTCGAACGTGATGTTCTTGTCCAGGAAGGACTTCCAGGCCCACACGTAGCCGTAGTTCTTGTCACAACCGGGCGAGTAGAACTGCTTGACCGAGGCGATCTTCTCGCTGCCCCGGTAGATGTACTCGGTCGCGCCGATCTGGTAGGCGTCCGAACACACCCCCGTCGCGGCGGCGACGGCGCTGGCCGGGTTGCCGGCTTCCGTGCCCGCCGTACCCGCCGCCTCGGTGGCCTCCCGCTGCTGCGGCGTGGGTGCCGGCCCCGTACCCGCCGAGGCCGTCCCCGTTCCCAGCAAGGACAAGGCGGCCCCCGCCACCGTCGCCGCCACCGTCAAACGCACACGTCGCACGTGCATCCCCCTCTGTGAAGAAGCGCAGCCCCCGAGCCCAACACAAGCAGTCCAGGCAGCTCGCGCAGAACGAAGGCGCACCAGCCGATGCGCCTTCGCATTCTTTCTGAAGCCCCTACGGAACCGTGGATTCCATGAACAAGAACACGCAGCGTTACTTACCTAACGCGCCGTCAATTCATGGTTTTCGCAAGGAACTTCCTGCGAAGGGACGGCAAATCGCCCGTCTTGGGCGAACGTTTCCAGGTAGCTCTCACATTTAGTTGCGACTTGCACGGATGCGCTGTCACCTGTGACTTGAGTGACACGCATGACACATGAAGGGACGGGCAACCGGAGAAGTTTGCCGATCTCGCAGCGACCGCGCCCCTGCCCCGAAAGCACCGCGTTCCCGTACGTCCTCAACGTCGGTTCGAGGAGGGGCGGCCTGCCCGTCACCCCTCCGGAGGACACGCGAGCAGCCGCCCCGCACCTCACCACTGCCACGATCGTCCCGCACGGCACGACCGGCTTGCGTGAGGATCACCGGCAGCGCCGTCACAAAACAGCACGGATGCCCCCGTTCCCGACTTCTTCCCGACCTCGCCGGATCCAGTTCACCGCCAGGCATCCGCCCCACCGTCACGGAGACCATCACGGCCGTGGGGTGCGGCGCCCCCGTCCCGTGCTCCCGTTCCAGGAAGGCCAGGGCCTCCCGGTCCGGCGTTCCAGCCACAGCGGCAGCCCGCCGCACCGGCGCGCGAGAACGGCGAGATCGCCTCGCGCGGAACGTCCCGGCCGCACGCCGCCCGAACGTTCGTCACCGAGGTGGCCGCCGGGCACACCCGCCGTGTCCGACCGCAACGACATCTGGAGGCTGGAAACCGACGGTCGCACACAGGAAGCGGGACGAAAGTTTCCCACTCCCCCGAAACCGGGATAATGACCCCCGGAAGGGCCATGGACACCCGGCCTGCGCAGTGGTCCGCGTCCGCAGACCGCAGGCGATGGAGGAAGGATCGCGGCTGTCGCCAGTACCCCCATGAACCTCACCCGGGCCGCCCCCCTCAGGATCCCGGCCTCGGATCCGGACGCCCCGGTCGCGTTCCACCACGCTCTGACCGGACGTGAACCCGTCGCCGCGGGGGACCATGAGCAGCGTCTCCCGTCCGGTGACTCCCAAGGGCTGTCGAACGCGAAGCCGCGGTACGCCACGATCAAGGTGGACGGTCTCGGCATCGGCCCCCTCCGGTTCCATGAACCGGTGGGCGAGCGCACGAACGGCGGGGCGAACCGCCCCGGCTCGATGCGACGGGACCGCGGGCTGCGCACCGGCCCGAACCCCGACACCCTGAACTGACCACCGCCCCGAGCGCCCGCCCCTCGTGTCACGGGAACGAGCACTCGGGACACCCTGCCGTGCACCGGCGTCGACGTACATCGGCACCGGTGTACAGCCGCCCACCCCCGACGAGGAGGACATCGTGCAGATCGACCTTTCCGGCCGCACCGCCCTGGTCACCGGCTCCACCCAGGGCATCGGACACGCCATCGCCGTCGGCCTCTCCCGCGCCGGAGCCCGGGTCGCCGTCAACGGCCGGGGCGCGGAGCGCGTCGCGGACGCGGTGGACCGGGTGCGTGCCGACTCCGGCGGCGACGTCATCGCCGCCGCGGGCGACCTGGCGACCGAGGAGGGCGCCGCGGCCGTACTGGAGGCCGTTCCCACGGTCGACATCCTGGTCAACAACCTCGGCATCTTCGGCTCCGCCGCCCCGCTGGAGATCGACGACGCCGAGTGGCGCCGCTACTTCGAGGTGAACGTCCTCTCCGCCGTCCGGCTCATCCGCGCCTACCTGCCCGACATGACGGAGCGGGGCTGGGGCCGCGTCCTCAACCTCGCCAGTGACTCGGCCGTGGTCACCCCCGCCGAGATGATCCACTACGGCATGACCAAGACCTCGCTGCTCGCCGTCAGCCGCGGCTTCGCCAAGGAGGCGGCCGGCACGGGCGTGACCGTCAACTCCGTCATCGCCGGCCCGACGCACACCGGCGGCGTCGAGGACTTCGTGCGGGAGCTGGTCGGCAACGAGCTGCCCTGGGACGAGGCGCAGCGCGAGTTCATGATCAAGCATCGCCCGCAGTCCCTGATCCAGCGCCTCATCGAGCCCGAGGAGATCGCCCACATGGTCGTCTACCTCGCCTCGCCCCACGCGTCCGCGACGACCGGCGGCGCCCTGCGCGTCGATGGCGGCTACGTCGACTCGATCCTGCCCTGAGCAGCCCGGCAACCGCTGGTTCCCGGCCCCCCGCCCGTGACCGGGGGGCGAGGCACAGGACCACCGCGTTGCCTTCGACACGGTGGTGAACGCGGCACCCGTTGCCGTAGGGCCCCGTGGAGGGCCGGACGGTGCGCCCGTCCGGCCCTCGCCCGCGGGCGGTCAGTTACGGAATGTCTCGTTCGTGATGTAGGTGCCCGTCGGCGGGGTGACGGTGGTGCGGTTGGGGCCGCTCTCCCATATGACGGGGGCGTTGACGGCCTTGATGACGTACTTGTACTCCACCTTGGTGTCGGCCGGCAGGAGCACGGTCGCCGACCAGGTGGGGTAGGAGGCCGAGGAGAGCGGTACCGCCTTGTCCGGGTTCCACGACCCGAGCTCCGGGCGGTTGCCGGTCACGTAGACCTGCTGGCCCCACTGCGTGTGCGCGGTGACGTTGAACGTCGCCACCACTGAGTTCTGGTTCGCTCCTGCGGCCGGTGCGGCCAGCGCCGGCGGAGTCACGAGCGCCCCGAGGAGCAGGGCGAACACCGCTGCGAAACCCAGGCGCTGGCGGATTCGAGGACGGGTGCGGTCCATGGGAAACGTCCTTTCGGATGGTGACGGCAAGGTCTGTCAGGCCCTGACGGGCGCCCATCCTTGTGACACTCACGCTTCTTGCGCAATCTCATGAAGGTTTTTTCAGACGTAGTCAAGCGATCAAGTAGATCGCCCAGTTCACAGGCCATTGTTCGAGATGAAACGCTTGCAACAGCTCCACGGGTGACGGCTGCTGAGAGCCGACACCGAGCCGACCTGGGGAGTCGTTGCCACGCATCGCCGACGCGTGCGCGCGGAGGACCGGGTCGGCCGACGTGACCGGCCGGAGTCGCCTCCGGCCGCCGGCCAGTCGGTCAATGTCCTGAAGTGCACGCGCTTTCGACGCCGTGGACAGCCCAGCCCTGCCCGCCGGGTGGGCGGCGGAGCCGGAGCGGGACGGCCACCGCCCCGGGAGCAGCGGGCCCGGCTCGCCGACGGCCCCTCCCCCGGGGTACGGGCCGCTCTCGCTCACGGACCCGAATGGCGCACCCCCCGTACGACGGTCGCGCCGCTGCCGGACGACGTGTGCGCCCGCCTGCTCGACGACCCCGACCCCTCCGTACGGGCCGCCCTGCCGGCCCCGCCCCACCTGGTGCCGTCGTTCGCGGCCTCGCCGGCCGCGCACCGCGAGTCCGGCAGTGTGCCGGAGCGCGGCGCGCGCAGGGAAGACGCTGCCGGCGGGCGAGCGGTCGGCGCTGCCGGCCGGCCCGGACCCCGTGGTGCGGCAGGCCGCCGCGCGGTGGGAGTGCCGACGGGACGCACGCGTCACCGCCGGACTCCTCCGCGATCCGAAGTCCGCCGCCGAGGCGCTGCGACGGGGCTCCCGCACCGCGCCGACGCCGGGCGGTGCGTCGCGCCGGGCGGTCGCGCCTGGCCGCCCGCACGCCGGTGCGACACGCCACGGGCAGGAGCGGCCACCTGCGGGTGCCGCCCCTGCCCGTGAGGGTGGTGTGGTCAGCCCCTGCCGAGCAGCTCGTTCATCTTCTCGATCTCGGCCGTCTGAGAGCTGATGATCCGCCCGGCCATCTCCTTGGCCGGCGCGTGGGACCCGTCAGCCTGTTCGGTCTTCGCCATGGCCACGGCGCCCTCGTGGTGCTCGATCATCATCTCCATGAAGGCGGTGTCGAACGCGGCACCCGACGCCTTCTCCAGCTTCTCCATGTCCTCGGCGGTCATCATGCCGCCGGCGCCGTGCACGGAGTGGTCCACGGCGCCTTCGGCAGGCACCTCCTCGCCCCAGGAGGCCAGCCAGCCGGACAGGGTCCTGATCTCCGGGTCCTGGGCCTTCTTGATGTCCGCGGCGAGCCTCTTCACCTCGGTCGACCGCGCCCGGTCGGGGGCCAGCTCGGCCATCTCGACGGCCTGGCGGTGGTGGGGGATCATCCCCTGGGCGAAGGCGACGTCGGCGGCGTTGTGCCGGCCCTGCGACGCGGACGCCGAAGCGGTGGCGGAAGCCGACGTGCTGGTGTGCCCGTCGTGTCCGGCCGGGTCGTCGCCGCTGCCGCCGCAGGCCGCCAGAACGAGAGCGGCCGTGCCGGCGGCGGCCACGGCGGCGCCGCGACGGACGAGGGAACGCTTACTGGTCATGGGGGTGCAACTCCTCTTCGCGCGCACGTTTGGGCGCTCGGAACACAGGTGGGTGTGAGAACAGGCGGAAGCGCGGCACCCGCCTCGGCCGGGGCGTGCGGGGGTGCCGTGCGGGCCGCTCTACACCCGCAGGAGTTGCAGCTCGGAAAGGTCAGGCGGCGCCCGTACCCGCACGGCTGACGCCGGGAGGGCCGACAGCCGGGCCGCCGTCGCAGCCGGGGCGTCGGGCAGGGCACCGGCCAGCGCGGGCGGCACGTACGCGGAGCCGACACCGGCCGCCGCACAGGTACCGTCCGCGTGCGCGAGGTGTCCGGTGCCTCCGTCGCCGTGCGAGCACGCTCCGGTCGCGTGCTCGGCGGCCGGAACGTGAGCCGTGGCCATGGCGTGCTCCGGCACGGGAGCCCCGCCCGGGGGCAGGGCGTGCATGCCCAGCACACCGGCCAGCACCGCCAGCACGAGCAGCGCGAACAGCCGCCCGACGGGGCGGCGGCTCGGTCGCATGCTGCCGGTCACAGCCGCCATCGTACGGGCACGCTGTTCACGGACGCTCCTGGCTCACCGCGCCGTTCGGGTCCGTGGTGCCGGCCCGGGGGTTCCGCCGGGCCGAAGACGGCGAGGGCTTCGCGGGCCGGCACCACTGTGCGACGGCTGGGGACGACATCGGCTACGAGACGCGGCTGGAGCGGGACCGTCTGGTCTTGACGGACCGCGATCTGGAAGTGGTGGGGACCACCTCGTAGGCGTTGCGCGCCGGCAGGACGGCGTTCGGTCTCACGCCCGTGCTTGCTTCGGCAGGGTGAGGACCTCCGCTCCGTCCTCGGTGATGGCGATCGTGTGCTCGCTGTGCGCCGTCCTGCAGCCGGTGGCGCTGCGGAGGGTCCAGCCGTCGGCGTCGGTGACGAGTCGGGCGGTGTCCGCCATCACCCATGGCTCCAGAGCCAGCAGCAGTCCGGGGCGCAGTGTGTAGCCGCGGCCGGGCCGTCCCGTGTTCGGGACGTGCGGATCCTGGTGCATCGTCGAGCCGATGCCGTGACCGCCGAACTCGGTGTTGATCGAGTACCCCGCTCGGGAGAGGACCGTGCCGATGGCGTGGGCGATGTCACCGATTCGCGCCCCGGGCCCGGCGACGGCGATCCCCGCGGCCAGCGCGCGTTCGGTCGCGTTGATCAGGGCGACGCTCTCCGCAGGTCTCGTGTCGCCCACGATGAAGCTGATGGCGGCGTCGGCGGCGACTCCGCCGAGGGAGACGGCAAGGTCGAGGGTCAGCAGGTCACCGTCGGCGAGCGGATAGTCGTACGGACGCCCGTGCAGGACCGCGTCGTTGACGGCGGTGCAGATGTAGTGGCCGAACGGGCCGCGCCCGAAGGACGGGGCGTAGTCGACGTAACAGGAGGTGGCTCCCGCCTCGACGATCATCTCCTTGGCCCACCGGTCGATGTCCAACAGGTTCGTGCCGACCGTGCTGCGGCTCTTCACCGTCTGCAGGATGTCGGCGACCAGGGCGCCGGTGTCCCTCGCCCGGGACAGCAGGGTGGGGTTCAGGATCTCGATCATGTGGCGTCCTTCTCGCGGGCCCAATAACTATACCGGCCTTACTGTACCGGTATAGAATTCGCGCCATGGTCAGGTTGCCGCTCACTCCCGAAGAGGTCGAACGCGGACAGCGGCTCGGCGCCCTCCTGCGCCGGGCCAGGGGAGAGCGTTCGATGCTCGACACCGCGCTCGCCGCAGGCATCTCGCCGGAGACTCTCCGGAAGATCGAGACAGGCCGCGTGGCCACCCCCGCCTTCCCGACCATCGCGGCGATCGCCGACGTCCTCGGCCTCTCCCTCGACGCGGTGTGGGCCGAGATCAGCGGAGCCGAACGCGCCGTCGGGCCCGCCGGCCCCACCCACCGCTCCCCGGAACGGCTGGCGTCCTGAGCGACGCCGCGGCGGCCCTGGGCAGGCGGGTCGGTGCCGGTGACCGCACGCCGTCACGGCTGTTCAGGGCCGACCTCGGCATGACGTTCCCGCAGTGGCGCACCCCACTGCGGCTCCCCCACGCCCTGGTGCTGCCCGCCGGGGACGCACCGGTGACGGTGGTGGCGCACCGGTGCGGCCGGTCCTCGGCGAGCGCGTTCATCGACGTCTTCCGCCGCGCCTTCGGCCACACACCGGGCCCCGCGCCGGGGACCCGGCGCGGCCGGCGGGACGGCAACGGGCGGCGGCCCGCCGTCAGCCGGCGGGAGAGAGCGCCGCGTCGCGCTCCCGGATGGCCGGGTAGAGCACCTCGGTGATCCGCCGGTAGTCCTCCGGGAAATCGCACTCGGAGAACAGCAGGGAGCCCGGCAGCCGCGCGACACCGAGCCGGGACAGCCCGAAGAGGTACTGCCAGACCTCCTCGTGCTCGGACAGGCGACGGCTGTAGCCGTAGGCAGGCCGGGAAGGCGGGTCGCCGACCATCCACCGCGTCAGCTCCGCGCAGGGACGCACGTCCCCGGCGGCGAGGTGGATCATCCCGAGACTCTCCCCCAGCAGTTCCAGGCCGCGTGACACCTCGGGTCCGATCCCCTTGCCGATGAGCCTCGGCACGTGCTCGGACGCGCCGTAGACGCACACCTCCTCGGTGTCGCCGGTCACCCGGTCGACCGTGAAGAGGCGGGAGGCGTCGCAGCGGGCCAGCAACTGGGCGAGCAGGGCGCGTTCGTAGACCACGTCCGCGTCCGTGACCAGCGTGTCCACCCCCCTCGGACGGTGCCGCAGGACGGCGTCCAGGCCGGCCAACATGCTGACGCTGGACCCGGTGGGCGCGGACTCCCGCGGGAGGGCGACGAGCTCCACCCCCTCCCCCAGGCAGGGGGCGAACCGCTCCGCCGCGGGCTCGCCGACGACGACGAACACGCGCTGCGCCCCCGTCGCGAGGAACAGGTCGATCCCTCGGCTGAGGAACGTCGGCGAGTCCGGGTCCCCCGGGTCCAGCGGCAGCAGCGCCTTCGGCACCGGGGCGGCGTCCCCCATCCGGCGGTTCGCCCCGGCGGCCAGGACCACGACGGCCCGCGTCACGTGACCACCTCGCTCGGCCGCGCGGCCCGTGCCGTCGAGCACGCTTCCCAGAAGTCCTCGAGCCAGGTGAGGACGTCCTGCATGACGTGGTGGTTCTGGTTCGGGCGCAACGCGCCCAACTGGAAGAACATGACCCCCTCGGACGGCGGGCCGAGCACGGTGAGGCGCTCCTCGGTCCGGCCGTCGGCCCGGACCGGGTGGAAGCGCGGCGTGATGTCGAGCCCCCCGGGGGCGAAGGAGGTGCCGTCCGCCGCCGAGTTGCGCCACGGGCGCACGAGTCCACCGGCCATCAGGTTCCGGTACAGGGGCAGCACGTCCTTGTCCGGTGAGAAGGGGTGCACCCGTGCGTCGACCAGGGTGTCGACGTGGACGACCGACCCGGTGTGGGGGCCCTCGACGCGGAACCGGCCCGTCGACTCGTCCGGCTCGACGCGGGCCCCGGGGCCGGTGGCCACGTCCAGCAGCCCGTGCCGGATCAGCGCGCGCATCTTCTCCATCACTTCCAGCGCCGCCCCGTTGGCGAGCTTGTTGTGGTGCCGCATGTACCGGTCGAGGAAGACGCGGTGCGAATCCGGGGTGAGCCCCGCCCCGTCCACGGCGTGGGCGAGAACGCCCCGCAGGTCGCGCCAGACTCCGTCGGCGGCGGCCTTGTGCGGGTTGTCGAGGTTGCCCTGCGCCGCCCACGCGTGGTCGCGCGCCATGAAGTCCAGCAGCGCCTCCCGGTACGCCTCCCGATCCGGGTGGCCGTCGGCCGGCAGCGGGTGAACGGTCCGCTCCCAGTCGAAGACGTTGCCGTGCGGGCTCGTCTCCAGGTGCCAGGGCGAGGTCCGGCCCCGAAGGAGCCCGGCGAGCGCCCCCGGATCCGCGTAGCGGTCCGCCGCGAGCGCGGCCACGTCGGCGCCGTGGACGACGTGGATCCAGCGCAGCACCGTCTCCCGCGGTGGCCACCCGCGGGCCCGTACGGCCGCCGGCCCGGCCGCCAGCACCGCGTCCAGGCCGTCGGCGATCTCCGCCACGGCGGCGCGCACCGGCGCGAGCAGGGCGTCGGCGCCGCCCGCCACCGCCCCGTCGAGGAAACGCCGCCACCGCGGCTCGGCACGGGACGCGACGAACGCGGCGGCCCCCGGGCCGAACAGCGTGGCGTAGTGCACGTGGGCCATCTCCAGGATCACCACCGGCAGCACGTGGCCCTCGAAGTCGAGCTGCCGCCGCCCCGTGCCGCCGGGCCCCGCGGGGCTGCCGACCGAGGCGCGGAGCCGGTCGACGGCCTCCTCCGTGAGGAAGACCCCGCGGTGTTCCAGGCGCTCGGGGTCCCGCTCCTTGTGGTTGTGCGGCCGGGCGTAGGTGAACAGCCCGGTGTCGCTGAAGGCGACGATGCGCCGGGGTTCCTGCCCGCTGGGCCGGTACCGCAGCTCCCCGTCACCGTCCGGCGCGAAGATGCCGCCGCGGCCCTCGGTGAGGTACAGGATCTCGTCGATCGCGGTCAGCCCGAGCCCCGCGCAGCCCACCACGGTGTCCGGCCCCGAGACGGACTGCGGCAGCATGACGTCGAGCGGGTAGGCGTACGGCACGTACACGGCGTCGCCGCGCTCGGCGAAACGCGCCAGCCGCTCGGTACGCGCGCTGCTGTCCGCTCGGTTGTGCGAGTGGCCGGTCAGCAGCAGGACGTGGTCGGCGGGGCGGCTGCTGCCGTCGGCGGCCAGTACCACCAGGCCGCCGTCCTCCTCCCGCACGTCGACGACCTCGACGGCGTGCAGTTCGACCGTCACGCCCGGGTGGGCGCGCAGCTCGGCGACGTACGCCTCGAACATCTCCTTGAGCGCGAGGCCGTGCACGTAGCGCTTCGGCCAGTCCTCCGGGCGCAGGTCGAAGTCGGGGTCGCCGGTGGCCTCGAACCGGCGCCGGCACCATTCGTACAGGGTGGGACGGGCCTCCCGGGCGCGCAGCGGATGCGCGCCCCGCACGCTTTCGTCGGCGGCGAAGCCGACCTGGCCCGTGATGCGGTTGAGGAAACTGGTGACGGGCTGGGACCAACTGTGGACGCGTCCCGCCCCGAACTCGCCGCTGCGTTCGTAGAGGTGGACCTCCAGGCGTTCGCCGGGGCCCAGTCGGCCGACGGTCATGGAGAGCCGTTCCATGCAGTAGGTGGCGCTGGGTCCGCCGCCGACGACGGCGAGGCGGAACGGCCCGCCGGCTCCGGGGCCGGTGGCCGGGGCGCGGGCTTCGGTCGCTTCAGGAGGGAACAACGTCGCCTGCCTCGATGATCTTCGAGGTGATGGCCGAGGCACGTCCGACGCAGATGCGCGCCATCCGCTCCCGGTGCTGGGCGTACTTGCGCTCCCACGCCTCGGGGTCCCGCAGGTAGATGCTCTTGTTGTAGCGCTCCAGGAAATCCTCGACGAGCCCCTCCAGCCGGTCCGGCGCGATGGTGGCCAGCCGCAGCGTGGAGCGGGCGGTGTCGATGTGGAGGGCGCCCTCGTAGCTGATCGTCCCGTTGCTCACCGCGCGTTCGAACAGTTCCGAGCCGGGGATGGCCTGCGCGATGAAGACGTTGATGGAGTTGAAGGGCAGCGACTCGACGTACCGGAACCCCTCCTCGATCTGCTCCTCGGTCTCCCCGGGCATGCCCACCACGAGGGTGCCGTGCATGAGGACGCCGAGCTTTTGCAGGTGGTGCATGAGGTCGGGGACCCGCGTGAGGTCCACGGGTTTGCGGTGCTGCTGCTTCAGGGTCTCCGCGCTGCCGCTGTCGAGGGACAGGGTGATCTGGTAAAGGCCGGACGCGACCATGGCGTCCACCAGGGGCGGACTGAGCGTGTTGACCATGATCCCGTTGGGCGTGCACCAGGGCAGCTTCAGCGGGGTCATCCGCTGGAACAGCTCCATGGCGCGCTTCTTGTCGAACGTGAGGTTGTCGTCCGCGAATTGGATCTCGTCGATGCCGTACTCGTCCTTGTAGTACTGCATCTCGGCGATCACGTTGTCGACGGAGCGGGCGACGTACGCCTTGGAGAAGTTGGTGCTGGAGCAGAACGTGCACCCCACGGGGCAGCCGCGGGACGTGTAGATCTGCATCACCCGATGGCCCCGCGGGTAGGGCGAGAACGGCACGTTGTGCTCGAAGTACCGCTCCAACGGGACCTTGTGGTACGCCGGGAAGGGCAGGGCGTCGAGGTCGGTGATCCGGGCGAGCTGCGGGTTGGCGAACACCTCGCCGTCGTGCCAGCCGGCCAGGCCGTCGGCGTTGCGGTCGTAGCGCCCCTCCTGGAGGTGGCGCAGGAACGGGCCGAGCCGGATCTCGCCCTCGCCGCGCAGGACGAAGTCGATGGTCGGCACCCCGTCGACGACGGCGTCCCGCAGGAAGCGCTTGGTGTAGATGCTGGCGTGCAGGCCGCCGGCGATGACGACGGTCCCGGGGCGCACCTCCTTGACGATCTGCGCGTACCGGTAGAGGTTCTGCAGGTCGGAGGAGTAGATCATGGTGAAGCCGACGACGTCGTAGTCGTGCTCGGCGATGTACGCGCGGAAGCGGTCCTCGGACATGCCGAGCCGCCAGACGCCCTCGGCGACCGGCACCTCCTCGTCGACGCCCTCGACGATGCAGTCGAGGATGTCGACGTCGATGCCGTCCCGTTCCAGGGCCGCCGCGACGTAGCACAGGCCCAGCGGCGGGATGACGCGTTTGACCGCGCCTTCGTACAGGCACATCGGCGGTTGGACCAGGAGCGTGCGGGGGAAGGTGCCGGTGGGCGGGCGGAAGTCGACCAGTGAGGGGGCCTTGTGGGGCCGCTTCACACGGGCCGTCTCGTCCTTCTCCGCCAGGTAGAGGCGCAATTCGCTGTCGTGCGGCAGGTTCTCGTCGAGTTTGTTCTGTTTGACGCGCAGGTCGCGCTCGGGTCGGCGGTCGTCTCCGCTGCCGCTCATCGGCTGGTTCCTCCCTGTTCGAAAGTGCTGGCGACGGCCGGTGTGCGGGCCAGCGCGTCCAGGAATCCCGTGATGTCCTCCGTGGTGAGTGCGCCCAGCGTCGAGAGCCGGAAGTGCCCTTCGGCGAGAGGGCCCTGGGCCGCGTAGATGACGTAGCCGGCCGCCTTCAGCGGGGCGTGCAACGCGTCGTAGGACACTCCTGGGGGCAGTCGGACGACGGTGAGGCCGACCGCCCTGTGCTCGGGTGGCAGCAGGAGGGTGAACCCGAGGCGTTCGAGCCCGTCCCGCAGGAGGCGGACGAGCGCGCGGTACCGGTCGCGCCGGGCCGGGACCCCTTCGCGCAGGGCCAGTCGGAGGGCCGTGTCGAAGGCGTAGAAGGTGGGCACCGCCGGTGTGAAGGCGGGTGCTCCGGACGTCTCCTGCGCGGTGAAGTGACGCGCCAGGTCCAGGTAGTACGAGCGCCGGGGGTGCCCGGCGAGGGCGGCGAAGGCGGCGCGCCGGCCGGTGACGAAGGCGAGGCCGGGCATGCCCTCCAGGCACTTGTTGGCGGAGCCGGCGAGCCAGTCGATCCCGTCCCTGACCAGGTCGATGTCCTCGGCGCCGACGCTGCTGACGGCGTCGACGACCACTTCGCGGCCGTGCCGGTGGGCGACGCGGGTGACGGCGGCGAGGTCGTTGAGCATGCCGGTGCTGGTCTCGTGGTGCACCACGGCGACGTGGCTCAGTCCGGGGTCCGCGGCCAGCGCCCGGTCGACGGCGTCCAGGTCGAGGGGGACGGTCCAGCCGAAGTCCAGGCGGTGGCTGCGCAGGCCGTGGGCGACGGCGATGTCGTGCATGCGGCGGCCGTAATGCCCGTTGTCGAGGGTGAGGAGGGCGCCGTCGGCCGGCACCACCGAGGTGAGGGCCGCCTCGACGGCGGAGGTTCCCGAACCGGTGAGGATCAGCGCGGTGTGCTCGTCGCCTCCGCCGCAGATCCGCGTGACGCGGTCCCGTACCCGGCTCATCAACTCCGTGAACTCCGGTTCGCGGTGGCACAGGTCGGGGCCGCCGAGCGCCGCCCGGACCCGCTCGTCGGCGACGACCGGTCCGGGGTTCATGAGCACCGTGCGCCGCGGCGCGGCGGTGGTCTCGCCGGGGCCGTCCAGCGGCTCGTGGGCGGGTGCCGCCTGCCGCCGGCCGGTCCGCTGGGGCGCCGTCATGAACGGACCTCCTTCTGGAAGCGTGCGGCCGAGTCGGGCGGGGCCAGCGCGGGGCGGCCCAGCGCGGGGTCGGAGCCGGGCGCGATACGGACCCTGACCATCGCGGGTCCGGCCGCCGCGGCCGTGCCGACGGCCCGGTCCAGGCCGTCCGCGGTGGAGACGTCCCGGGCGTACCGGTAGCCGCACGCGAGGGCGACGGCCGTCAGGTCCACACCGGGCGAGGCCGTGGGCTGCGCGCCCGTCGACTCGTAGGCGGCGTTGTCGAGGACGACGTGCAGCAGGTTGGCGGGCGCGTGGTGGCCGATGCCGACGACGGCCTCCAGGCGCATCAGCGCGGCGCCGTCGCCGTCCAGGACCGCGACCGGGCGGCCGGGGGCGTGCAGCGCGACACCGAGCGCCACGCTGGAGGCGCAGCCCATGGAGCCGACGACGTACAGGTTGCCGGGGCGGTCCCGGTCGCGTTCGAGTTCCCGCGCGGTCTTGCCGGTGGTGGCGACCACCAGGGTCCGCGGGTCGAGCGCCCGCATGATCCGGTCGATGGCTTCGGCCCGCAGCATGAGTCCGGGGCCGGCCGCGGGGGCGGGGGCGCCGCCGTAACGGCCGATGGCGCCCTTCGGCACGACGAAGGCGAACGGCAGTCCGGTGTCCCGCATGTGCGCCGCGGCCACGGCGAGCCGCTCGTCGAGGTCGGCCACGCGCGCGGGGAACGGCTCGTTGCGGACCTCCATCGCATCGAGGAGGGCCGGGGTGATGCGGCCCATCAGCTCGTGCTGCGGCTCGTCGGGGCGGCCGGGCTCGCCGCGCCAGGTCACGAGCAGCAGGACGGGGATGCGCAGGGTGTGCAGCAGGGAGGTGACGGGGTTGACCGTGTTGCCGAGTCCCGAGTTCTGCAGGATCACCACGGGGGTGCGGCCGGCGAGACGGGCCCCGGCCGCGACGGCCACGGCCTCGCCCTCGTTGCTGGCGATGAGGTAGGAGTCGGGCGCCTCCTGCTGGAGGCAGCTGATGACGGGGCCGAGGAACGAGCAGGGGACACCGGTGAACGGGCCGAATCCCGCCTGACGGAAGGCCCGTACGACGGCGGCGGGGTCCAGCCCGGTCGCGGGGGGCGCGGGCGGGGCGGGGGTGGGCTGAGGGCTCACGCGTCCGCTCCGGCGGTGGTGGAGCCGGCGCGGGCGGCGGTGACGTCGACCGCGGTCCAGCCGGTGTCGGCCAGGTCGCCTATGAGCGCGTGCAGGGCCGTGTCCGGTTGCCCGTCGGCGATGCGCTTGCCCGCGACCTCGCGCAGGGCGCTGTAGGCCGGGCCGGACAGGGCGGCGAGCGAGTCGCCTGCCGTGGCGATGTCCGCGGACTCCGTCAGGAGCCGGTGCAGCGTGCCGTCCTCGGGGGGCTCCGTCCCGCCCACCACCACGACCCGGCAGTGGCCGCCCGGATCGGTGGCGGCGACGGCCTCGGCGTCGTGGCCCGCCGTGCCGACCGGGATGAGGACCGTCTGCACCCCCCGCGCGCGCAGGGCGCCCACCCGGCCGTCGACGGCGGGACGCACGTCGGGCGGCCCCGGGGGCGCGGGCAGGACGACCGCCGCGTGCGGGGCGGTCGGCGCGGGGACGAAGCGGGCCTCGCTCTCCTTGATCCGGTCCATGCCCTGGAGGTCGAAGACCGTGGCGAGGGGAGCGATGCGGGCCTCGATGCCGGTGGTGCGGCCCTCGTCCAGGATGGCCTCGAAGACCTCGCTGACCGCGGTGATGCCCGCGCGCAGCCCGTGGTTGGCGTAGATGACGAGCTTCGCACCGGCTTCGGCCAGCTCGTCGAAGGTGATGGTGTGATAGGTGGTCGGGACCACCACGACGGGGAGTTGCCCGCTCCACCGGTCGAGGAACTCCAGGACCGGCTCCGGGGAGGACCCTTTGGCGTGGATCAGGATCGCGTCCGCGCCGGCCGCCGCGTACGCGTCCGCCCTCGTCAGCGCCTCGTCCATGCCCCAGCCCGCGATCAGCGCCTCGGTCCGGGCGATCACCATCAGGTTCGGATCGCGCTGCGCGGCCTTGGCCGCGGCCACCTTCGCGGCGAACACCTCGACGGACTCCAGTACCTGGCGGCCCGGGATGAAGCTGTTGACCTTGGGGAACCGCTTGTCCTCGATGCAGACCGCGGCGACTCCGGCCGCCTCGTACCGTCTGATCATGTGCATGACATTCAGGGCGTTGCCGTAGCCGGCGTCGCAGTCGGCGACGACCGGGATGTCCACCGCGGCGGCCATCGAGCCGGCCACGGCCAGCAGGTCCGTCATGGTCATCAGGTCGGTGTCCGGGAGCCCCTGGGAGGCGGACACCTCCAGCCCGCTGGACCACACGCCGTCGAATCCCGCGCGCTCGGCCAGTCGCGCGCCGAGCGGGTTGTGGGCGCCCACGATGCGCAGCGCCCCGGGGCGCGCAAAGAGTTCCCTGAGTCGCGCGGATTGCTTCCGTGCGACTCCCCCGGTCAGATTCGGCGAGGCGGTGGAGGTTTCCTCGAATATCTCATCCATCGCGATCTCTAAGTCGTTCCCGGCCATGCTCACGCGAACCCCCGAAGGTCAAGTTCAGCAATAATCGACACACGCCTCGATAAAGGATTCAGGGCACTACTGCGGAGTGGAAGGGACTATATCATCGAGCCTTTCTTTGCGGCCAGTGTTTTCTCACCGTGCACCATCGAGTCACCTTCTCGACGTCACTGCGGGCTACAGGCGTGTTCGACGAATTCAGACACATCGACGCAGGTCAAATGGGGTTCATCTGGTCGAGCCGGCGCCTGGTTCGACAGTTGGTACGCGCGAACCGCATCGAGCGGGGCGACGGAGAGGAATCACAGAAACTTTCGGGTCATAAAAACGGCCCCGGGGGCTTGCCGCTCCGCCGGAAGAGTGCCTAAGCGGCTCATCCCGCGGTTTTCGAAACGGGTGGTTGCGCGGCGACCACCGTGCGTGGGACACCCCTCGGCCACTCCTCGAAGGGAGCCAGCAGAAAAGTAGGGTCCGCGCCGATCCGGGCGCCGTGCAGGATCACACATTCCGCTCCTTTCCGGGAGTGTTCGAGTGCGGCCGTCAGCTTCCCCGCCATCCCACCGGTGGTGTCCCATCGCGGGGCCTCCCACAGGGCCCGCAGCCCGGCGTCGGCCCCGTCCGGGGTGAGGCGCGGGATCACGGTCTCCCCGTCCATCACCCCGTCCACGTCGGTCAGCATCACGATGCGGGTGGCGCCGGGTGCGAGGGCGGCCAGGGCGCCCGGCACCAGGTCGCTGCCCACCACGTGGAGGCGGCCCGAGCGGTCCGGCAGGCAGTCTCCGCTGAGCACGGGCAGCACCCCGGCGGCGAGCAGCCGCGCGACCGCCTCCCCGGAGAGCCGGGCGTCACCCTCCGGCCCCAGTACCGCGGCGGCCGCGAACTGGACCGGGAAAGCGGCCACGCCCGCCTCCCGCAGCGCCACCGTCCACGCCCAGCGCAGTTCGGCGTTGGCGCCGGTCAGCGCCAGCGCCGCGAACGGCTCCGAGGGGTCCAGACCGCGGACGGCACCGTGTCCGTACGCTCCGCCGCCGGACACCAGCACCACGCGTCCCGGCGCGGCCCGGTGCAGGGCCGCGGCGATCCGCGCGTAGCGGCGCACCGCCGCCGGGTCCAGGTGCCGGTCGAGCCGCTTGTCGGAGAAGAGGCTGCCGCCGATCTTCACTACCAGCAGGTCAGCCGTGTGCATGAGTCACCCCCTGTCTCTCGGCGGCCCGGCGCCGGTGGCGCCGCTCGTGTTCCCGGACCTGCTCGGCGAAGGTGTCGAGCAGCGGCCGGCTGCCGGGCTCGCCGGCCAGGTTCCGCAGCTCGCCCTGGTCGACGGTCCGGTCGAACAACAGCGGTGGCAGCGCGGGGAAGTGGACGTAGGTGTGGGACGCGCTGCGCAGGACGGTCAGCCGGCAGGCGTCGGGCTCCGCGCGGGCGGCCCACGGCCAGCTGTCCCGCAGGGCCGCGCGGAAGTGGAACTCGCCCACGGCGTGCTGCCGGAACCAGCCGTCGGGTGTGCCGTGCAGGAACGGGAGCAGCGACCGGCCGCACGCCCCGGGCAGGCTGGGCAACCCGGCCCACTCCAGCACCGTGGGCACCAGGTCGACGGACTCGGTGAACCGGTCCGTGCGCCGCGGCCCGTCCGGTGCCGCGGGGGCTCCGGGGACGGCGATGATCAGCGGCACCCGGTAGGCGCCGGCGGCGAACCCGCCGGTGCCCAGGGTCCAGTGGTCGCCCAGGGCGTCGCCGTGATCGGCGGTGAAGACGACGAGGGTCTCCTCGGCCTGACCGGTCCGGCGCAGCGCGGCGAGGACACGGCCGACGTGGTGGTCCACCTCGGTGAGCAGCCCCAGGTACACGGCACGGCCGCGTGCCACGGCGGTGTCGGTGAGCCGGTCCGGCGCGGTGTCGAGACCCGGCCGGCCGATCCACCGCCGCAGGAAGGGGTGGACGGCGCCCTGCGCCTCCCGGGTGGGCAGCCGCTGCGGTGCCGCCATCGCGGCCGGCTCGTACATCGTGTCGTACGGGGGCGGTGCCACCCAGGGCGGATGCGGGCGCAGGAAGGTGCTGACGATGAGCCAGGGTTCGTCGCGGTGCTCGGTCAGGCAGTCGATGGTGCGGTTCGCCACGTACGCGGTGTCGCTGAGCTCCGCGTCGTAGCGCGCCCGGTGCGCGGTCCCCTCGACGGGACGGAAGACGTCCATCGGGCGCCGCGGGACGGGGTGCCCGGCGGCGCGCAGCGTCTCCAGCCAGCCGCGCAGTCCGGGGTCGTTCAGGTTGAAGCGGGTGTGCCAGGAGAAGCCGGGCGGGACCCCTTCCACCCCGTCGTGGCCGTCCTCGTGGACGCTGTCCGTGTAGCCCACGACGTGGCACGGGATGCGGGCGGTGGCCGGCGTGGGCAGCGCGGGGTCCAGCGGCGCGGAGTTGGAGACGACCCCGTGCTCGGCCTGGTGGAGGCCGGTGAGCAGGGAGGCCCGGGCGGGACCGCAGGGCGCGCAGACGGAGTAGTGCTGCTCGAAGAGGGCTCCGCGGGCGGCGAGTTCGTCGAGGTGCGGGGTGGGCGCCACCGGGTTCCCGTACGCGCCGAGGGCGTCGGCGCGCAGTTGGTCCGCGACGATCAGGAGGATCTTGCGGCCGCGCCCCAAGCGACCGCTCTCCGGACGGCCGCGCACCGGCGCCGCACCGGCCCGCGGCGAGGGGGGCACCGAGGTGCCCTCCCTCCTCAGGGCCACAGCAGTTCCCGCCGCCAGGCGCCCCGGGCCGTGTCCGCGTCCCTGCGGTACCGCACGCGGTGGTGGACGCGGTCCGTGCTCGCCTCCCAGAACTCCACCTCGGTGGGGGTGATCGCATAGAGCGTCCAACTCGGCGGGCACGGCACCTGGTCCGGGTAGAGCGCGTCGAGGCGCTCGAACTCGCCGTACGCGGTGTGACGGTCCGGCAGCGGGCCGGGCCGGTGCAGGTGGGCGGAGAGCCGGGAACCGCGGCCGCGCTCGGCGAAGTCACGCTCGGAGGCGTCCCGGTCCAGGCCGGAAGCCGTCCCCGTGATCCGCACCTGCCGACCGGTGACGGGCCAGTAGAAGTGGGCGGCGACGTGCGGGTTCGACGCGATTTCGATTCCCTTGCGACTGTCGGCAGGGGTGGCGAAGAACAACCGGTCGGTGTCGATGTCCTTCACCAGCAGGACCCGGCTCGACGGAATTCCCTCGGCATTGACCGTGCACAGGCTCATCGCGTGGGGTTCCGGCTGTCCGGCCGCATGCGCCGCGAGGATCCACTCGGCCACCCTCGGCACGGGATTCTCGGGAAGCTCGGATTCCTTGAAATCAACCGGTCCGACGTCCGCGAAGACGGAAATCCTTCTGAGTCTGTCCCGCATTGCTTCGGTCATGCTTCGGGTTCCTGCCCCTTGGTGCGGTCCGTACCGGAGACGCTCCGGACGGCGGTTGCTTTTCGGGAGGGTAACTGATTCTCCGGGCGTACCGCTCCGTCGAAATATTTCGAACCACGGTTCCCGTAATACGGCGTTTACGGAACGCCGCGCGCGGGGGCGCGCCCGCGCTCCGCCGCCGGGGGGTGCACGGCGGCGAGGGCCCGGCAGGTCTCGGCGGCCGCGGCCCGCCCCTCGGCGGCCATCGTGTCGGCCTGGCGCAGGTGGAACCGGCGCACGGCCTCCCGCAGGTCGGCGAGGCTCATCCGTCCCGCGTCGAGCGCGGCCGTCGCCGCGCCGAGGAACCCGTCCAGGTCGACCAGGAGCATGAGGCTGTAGAAGTCGTCGCCCAGCCGCTCCCGGCTCGCCGACCCCGAGGTCGACCGGGGGATGCGGTAGCCCGCCGTCACGTCCGGCAGGAACCCCAGGCCGTCGCCGCCGGCGAGCAGGCGGAACCAGGCGTGGGCGTCCTCGGAGACCGCGGTGTGCGGGAACGGGTGGCGCAGCGCCAGGCCGGTGCGCACGGCGACCGTGCTGGTGAGGGTGGCGTAGCCGGTGGCGGTGCCGATGGGCAGCCAGGCGTCGGGACCCTGCACCGGGCCGGCTTCCAGGGCCTCCAGGATCTCCCGCACCGACGGCGTGACCTCGTCCCGCGGTACCGGCTTGTCGTGCTCGTCGATGACCTCGAACGCGGAGTAGAGGAAGTCGGTCCGCGGCTCCTCGGCGAACCGGCGCCGGGTGCGGTCGAGCCGTTCCGGGTCGGCCAGGTCGTCGGAGTCCTGGAACAGGACGAACGGCGCCTCCCGGGCCGCCGCCCAGCGCACCCCCTCGTTGCGGGCGCTTCCCGGGCCGCCGTTGTGGTCCTGCCGCAGGACGTGCAGACGCTCCGGATCGAGCGCGGCGATCCCTGCCAGTCGGTCGTCGGCACCGGGGTCCGGGGACGCGTCGTCCACGATCACCGCCCGCCAGCCGGCATCCGACTGCGCCAACAGGCTGCGTACGGTCCGGTCGAGATAGTCCCAGGCCAGGGGCGTGTCCCCGTAGTGCGGAACCACGAACACGGGCGAGTTGGCCAACGGATCCAAGGGGGTCTCCTCACATCCTGAGCGAACCGGCTCTGCCGCCGGGCGGGCACGGCCGGGCGGTACGGCGGGGCGGCGAATTCCGACGCGGTACGGTGCCGCAGCCCGTGGCCCGCGTCCACAGGTACCGAGTTCCGAACCGGAACGCCGAACACTCCACACCGCAACCGCACCCCGAACAGCGAAGTGCGCTTTCCTGAATAAGGGCGGACGCCCCGTCCGGCGGCCCGGATGGAGAGCGGTTTCAAGACTCTCCGAGCGCGCACGAGATTGTCAAGGACTGTAAGAAACGGGCTCCGACGGCCCCATTCTCCCGTCGATAGCGTCTTGCGCCCGGCAGGAGCCGCCTGCATATAATGCGCTGCCGCCTTGAGGTGTGCCGCTTTTCTACGTCCGCGTCTGCACCGAAGTGCCGGTAGTAGCGGCTGAGCTGCTTTTTCACATCTCGCCGAGAGGCCACTTCACCGGCGGCGCACGACCCTCGCTGCCGCGCTCCACTCGACCGGGCATCGGCCCGTCCGATCACGAGAGGTGGGCCAACGTGACGTCAGGGGACCTCCGGCGCGACCGGGTGAGCGTCCCGGCCGCCCTGAGTACCGGGCTGCTGCTGAACGCCGCCTTCGCCGGCCTGCTGAGCGTGACGCTTCCCCTCTGGCTGGCCGACCGCGGCCACGGAAAGGTCGGCATCGCCGCCTTCTTCCTGCTCACGGCGGTCTTCGCGGCGGCGCTCAACCTCCTCGTCGGGCGGCGCCCACGGAACTGGGCCCGCGTGGTGCGGACCGCCGCCGTCGTCTCCGTGGCCGGACTGGCGGCCCTGTCCTACCTGCCGTGGTCCTGGACGGTCTTCCCGGCCGGTGCCGCCACGATGGCGATGAGCCTCGTCTACCCCCAGTACATGGCGGCGGCACAGCAGTTGGCCGGCCCGGCCCCCGAACTGCGCGTGGTGGCGCGTCTGCGCACCCTCTACGTGATCGGTTACGTCGCCGGCCTGGGCCTGTTCAGCGTGGTCAGCGCGCTCGACGGGTACGCGGAGGTGCTGCGGCCGATCAACTGGGCGCTGCTGATCGGAGCCGTCATCGCCCTGTTGCCCAGGCCCGCCGCACCGGCCCCCGCCCCGGCTGACGGCCAGTCCGCGGAGCAGCCCGGCGAGCGGGAGCCGGCCGAGGAGCAGCGCCCCGGCCCGGCCCGCACCGGCCTGTGGGTGCTCGGCTGCACCGTTGCCGCGATCGTGCTGCTGCGCGCCGCCGACAGCCTGCGCGGCGTCTACCTCCCGCTGTACGTGCTGCACGGCGGCTGGTCCGAGCAGTGGGTGTCGGCCCTGTTCGCCGTCACCGTGGTCGTCGAGATCGCCGTGCTGCGCCCGCTGGGCCGCATCGGAGGCCGCTACCGCGACGGCGCGGTGCTGACCCTGATCGCCGCGGTCGGCGGTGTCTCCTTCCTGCTGGTCGTGATCGGCGGCGGCCGACCCGTGCTGCTGGTCTCCCAGATCGTGTACGCGGTGTTCACGGCCGGCTTCCAGGCCGTCGGCATGACCCTGCTGGGCCGGCTCCTGAAGACCGGCGCCGCCGGTGGTGCCAGCCTCTACACCGCGGCGGTGCAGATCGGTTCGGCGGCCGGCGTGCTGGCGCCGCTGGCCGTCAGCGGCTACTCACCGGCGATCTTCACCATCGCGGCGGGCTTCTGCGCGGTTTCCTGCCTGCTGCTGGTGCTCGCGCTCCCCGACCGGGCCGGCCGCCGCACCGGCCGAGGGCGCGTTCGGGCCGCCACCGGCACCGCGACCACGTCACGGTGACCGGTCCGCGCCGCTTCACGGCCCGGTGCCGTCCGGCCCGGGCACCCTTCGGAAGAAACGGGCACGCCTACAGATGACGCCGCTTGACCACGACGCCGGCCGGGACAGCTCGGTGCGGGCCCTGCGCGCCGCGATGACCTGGGCCGCTGGCGCCCCCGGAGACCCTCCCGCCCTCGCCTCCGGGCACCTTCCCCGGGTGAGGGAGCTGCTGGACGCCCATCGGCTGGACGCGCGTTTCCTGCGCCGCGTCGACGCGGAGGGGCCGCGGACGTTCGGCGACGACCTGGTCCGCGGCGTGCGGGAACGGCAGGAACGCACCGCGGCGGGCGTCGTCCGGCGCATCGCCCTGGCCCGGCAGGTCGCCGACCTGCTACGGCGTGACGGGGCCGCTCAACCCCTCGTGCTGGTCAAGGGCTTCACCCTGTACGGCCGGACCGGGGACCCGGCCCACCTGCGGCGCAGCGGCGACCTGGACGTCGTGTCCGACGAGCCGCAGCAGTTGGTGGACACACTGGTCCGCGAGGGATTCGTCCCGGAGGGCGAGCTCGACGTCCTGGACGAGTACTGCCGGCTGCGCAGCCCCGACGGCCAGTTGGTCGAGGTGCACTCCCACGTGCGGGTGCCCCGGCTGCCCGACGGCGTTCGGCCGTCCGACTGCGATCCCCGGCTGCACCCCGGCGACTGGCCCCAGCCGTGGCACCTGGAGACGTACCAGCTGGGGCAGAAGCGGCTGGCCGGTCTGCTGGACTCCGGGGACAACGCGGTCGGCCTTCCGCTGCTGCGGCCGGAGCCCGCGTTGCTCGCGCAGGTGTGCCACGCGTTCGGCGACTACGTGACGGCGGTGTTCCCGCTGCCGACGGCCACCGTACGCCTCGACGAGATCGCGGCAGGTGCCGACTACGCCGCGCTGCCGGACTTCCGCCCCGAGTTGCTGGCGGAACTGACGGAGGAGACCGGAGCCCATGACGCGGTGGCCTTCTTCCGCTCGATGGCGGTGGCCCTGCTGGGCACCGACCCGCTGGCCGGCGCGGGACTGCCCGGCCGCTGCGAGCCCCGGGAGTTCTTCCCCGTCGACGCCTGGTGGGACGGCGTCGACGGCTACACGATCGACAGGGGCTGGCACCCCGAGCAGCTCGTGGTCCGTGACAGCGCGGCGATCCCGGCACTGCTGGACCGCTTCGACGCGCCGACCGTGGACCTCCTCGCGCCGGGCGACACCCACCGGGTGGCGGCCCCCGGCCAAGGGGCCGCGGGGCGCAGCGTCCACCGCACGGTTCCGGGCCATGCGTTCGACGTGGAGGCCCGCTTCACCCGCGCGTCCGACGGCGGACTCACCGTGGTCGTCTCCGTCCCCGCGGCAGCCGCGGGAGCGTTCTCGGCCCTCTCGTTGAACTTCGGCGACCACCGCTACGAATGCTTCTACGAACCGGACGGCGACCGGTTCCGCCACGACGACTACTCGCTGGCCGATCCCGGCGGCAACGGCTTCACCTCCCACTTCACGCGCCGCGACGGTCGGGACGTCTTCGAGGCGCGCCTTCCCCGCGCGGCGACGGGCGACCCCGAGGACGGCGTGCTGCCCCTGCTCCTGGGGGCGCGGCACCAGCGCGCGGGCTGGGGCCGCATGCTCGGCGGAGCCGTTCTTCCGCTGCGCCTGCGACTGTCGGAGCGACCGCACCGCGCCCGTGGTTGAGGCGGCCCGGGGCGCCGCTCCCGGCCGCCCGGCACCGTCCGCGACCGTACGGGCGGGAGCGGACGGTCCGTCCCCCGGCCCCGGCCGCGGCATCCGGCGACCAGCGATGGAGGGAAGGTTGCTGTGATCATTTCCGTGGTCGGCACCGACGGGGCCGGCAAGTCGACCGTCACCCGCCGGGTCCACGCCCTGCTCGACAGCCCGGAACATCCGGTCCGGAGGGTCGATCGCTGGGACATCGTGGACAACCCGGCTTATCCGGCAGCCAGGTTCATGCGCCCGGATGTCCCGGACACCCGGCTGTGCGTGGCGGAGATGCCCACCACGTCGCGGTTCCTCTTCCTGATGTGGTCGATCGGTCTGGCCCTGACCGGGAACACGGCGGTGCCCGACGGGCAGCCCGTCCTGCTGGACGGCTACTGGATGAAGCACGCCGCGAGCGAGACGGTGTACGGCCTCGACCGCGCGTGGACGGAGAGCGTGACGGCCGGGCTGCCCCGGTCCGACCTGGTGTTCTACCTGCGGCTCGACCCGGCCGTGGCCTGGCGGCGCAAGTGCGGGCGGGACGTCGTCCCCTACGAGTGCGGGATGGACCCGGACTGCTCGGAGCGAAGCTTCCTCTCCCACCAGCAGGCGATCCTCAAGGTGCTCGACTCCTGGGCCGACCGGGACGGCTGGACGGTGATCGATGCCGCGGCACCGCCGGACGCGGTGGTGGCCGCCGTCGCCGACGGGATCAGGGCGGCCGTTCCGGCCCTGCGGGACCCCGCGGTCGGCGGGCCGCGGGGGCGGTGACCCACGGCCCGGCGAGCGGTGGGCGGCGCCCGGGTGCGCGCCGGGCCCGACGCGTCCCCGCCGGCCCGGTCCCCGCCGGCGCGGACCGGGCCGGCCGTCCCAGGAACGACCAGACCAGACCGAGCGGAAGAAAGCAGGACGTGCCCTCATGAACGGCTCCCCCCTGGCAGGAACGGGCCCCTCGCCCTTGGCACCGCACACCTGGCGCGAGCACGCGGACGGCTCGCTCGGCAGGCACGGACGCGCCCTGCTGTTCGACCTCGACGGCACGCTGGTCGACTCGGCGGCGGCCATCGAACGCCACACCCGGGCCTGGGCCGCGCGCTGCCACCTCGACGGCGACCACGTGCTGGAACTGTCCCACGGGCGCCGGGACACCGATCTCGTCGCCCTGCTGGCCCCCACCCGCCGCCACGACGAGGAACTGGCCTGGCTGCACGACGTCTCCTGCCGTGACACGTGGGGCATCGGACCGATCCCCGGCGCCGCGGCCCTGCTCGCCCGGCTGGCCCCCGAGGACTGGGCGGTGGTCACGTCCGGCGCACGCGAGGTGGCCTTGGCCCGACTGGCGGCGGCGGGACTGCCGGTACCCCGGGTCCTGGTCACCGCCGAGGACGTGGTCGAGGGGAAACCGGCCCCCGAGGGCTATCTGCTCGCGGCCCACCGGCTCGGGGTGCCACCCGCCCAGTGCCTCGCCTTCGAGGACGCGGACGTGGGAGTGGCCGCCGCACGGGCCGCGGGGGTGGCCGTGGTGCGGGTCGGCGGCACGGGCGACCCCGGCGTCACCGACCTGCGCGAGGTATCGGTCGTTCCGGAGACCGGCCGCACGGGACGACGGCTCGCCGTGCGGGTGGACAACCGGCGGGTACGGCCCAGGCCCTGACGGACGCTCAGGTCGGACGGAGCCGAGCGGCACGGACACCCGCCGGCGGTCCGTGCCCGCCGCGCGACGGGCGGCTCCCGGTATCCGGCGAGGACCACCAGGACCTCCGGGGCGAGTGGGGACGGCCGTCTCCACCACGCCCGAAGGCCCCTCCTCGATCGACTGCCGACGGCCGCACGTCACCGACGTGACGGCCGAATGCGGCTGCGCGGGCAGAGCGGGCCTCGGAACCCGCCCGGCTCCGAGGCCGTCCGGTCACCCGCGCGCCGAGGGACGGCCGACACCGCCCTCGGCACACCCGGCGGCCTCGGCCGCGCCCTCGGCCGCGCCCTCGGCCGGGAGTCGCGCGGGATCCGGCTCCGGCCCCACCGACCGGCGACCATCCCACCGCCACCGGCCCGGCCCTCACTGCGCTGGCCCCGCCCTGAGGGCCTCAGGAGGAGGGAGGCGGCTCGGTGCCGAGGCCGTGGACGGTGGCCAGGTCGGCGAGCCCGGAGACGGTCAGGACCGGCGCCAGGAGGGGCGTGGCGATCAGCTCCAAGCGGTTGGCGTGGGCGAACAGCACGCTCAGTCCGGCGCTGTCGAGGTAGTCGACCGCCGTCAGGTCCAGCACCAGCGGCCCGGTGGTCGCGTCCAGGGCGTCGGCGAGGGAGTCGACGTTGCTCATGTCGATCTCACCGGCGACGGCGAGGTGGGAGGTCCCGTCGGGGCGCCGGCCGGGGGTGAGGGTGAGGGGGGTGGTCATCAGGCGATCCTTGTGTGCATGTCGACGATGGTGCCGATGGGACCGGGGGTGATGGTGACCTGCTGCATCAAGGAGCGCATCAGGGTCACTCCGCGTCCGCGGTGGGCGTTGAGCTCGGGCTGCGGGGTCTTCCACCGGCCGGTGTCGGTGACGGTGAGGTGCAGCCCGTGGACGAACGCTTCGGCGCGCAGGCGCACGGTGTCGCCGGGGGCGTCGCGGTGGCCGTGCTCGATGGCGTTGGCACACGCCTCTCCCGCGGCGACCAGGACGTTCTGGACCGTGTGCGGGGGCAGCTCGCACTGGTCCAGCCAGCTCCGCAGGGCCTTGCGGACCGGGGCCAGCTGGGAGGACTCGGCCGGGAAGGACACCTCCAGGGGTGCCGGGTGGCGGTACAGGAGCAGGGCGACGTCGTCGTCGTAGCCGTCGGCGGGGGCGAGGCGGGTCATGACGTGGGTGGCCAGGTCGTCCACGGCGATGTCGCGACCGTCCTGGACGGCTTCGCTGGCCTGGTCGATGCCCGCCGTCAACGGGCGGCGGCGGCGTTCCACCAGTCCGTCGGTGTACAGCAGGAGGGTGCCGCGCGCCGGCATGACGCACTCGGCCTCGGGGCGCGTCCTGCCGGGGCGGACCGCGAGGGGGATGGAGCGCCCGTCCTCCAGCAGTCGGGTGGTGCCGTCGGGGTGGGTGAGGATGCCCGGCGGGTGCCCGGCGCTCGAGTACGTCAGGCGGCCGGTGTCCGGGTCGAGCACGCCGCAGAACACGGTGGTGCACAGGGCGCCGGGGATGGTCGCGGCGAAGTGGTCGAGGGCCATGAGCGCCTGGGCGGGGCTGGCGTCCTGCAGCAGCAGGGCGCGGCAGGCGCTGCGCAGCTGTCCCATGACCGAGGCGGCCTCCAGGCCGCGGCCTACGCAGTCGCCGACGACGATGCCGATGCGGCCGTCGGGCAGGGTGACGGTGTCGTACCAGTCGCCGCCGACTTCCAGCGGCTGGGTCGCCGGCTCGTAGCGGACGGCGAATCCGTCGGGCAGGTGGGACGGGCCGAGGATGGCGCGCTGCAGCGCGATGGCGGTTTCGCGCTGCTGGTCGATCTGGTGCGCACGGGTCAGGCCCTGCGCGAGGTGGCCGGCCAGGAGGGACAGGAGGAGCTGGTCCTGCTCGCTGAACGGCCTGTGCTCCCCCAGGTCGATCCAGATGACCATCGGGCCGCTGGGGTGTTCGACGGCGATCCCCGCCCCCGTGTGGTCGGGGTGGGGGGTGAGCAGGGGACGCCGGCGGATGTCGGTGATCGTCCGGCGGTGCTCCTGGGGCAGCTCGTGCCAGGCCGAGCCGTCGGTGGCGGTCAGGGTCGGTTCGTCGCCGCCCTCGAAGACGGCGGCGAGCACGTTCCGGGCGCGCCACAGGTCCTTCAGCTCGTGCAGGGCCCCGGAGAGCGCGTCGGGGAGGCTCGGGGCCCGCGAGAGGCTGGTGCTCAGGGAGGCCAGGGCGCTCTCGCGCTGGATGGCGTAGTGCTCGGCGGTGACGTCGCGGAAGGTGCCGACGGTGACGCGGCGCCCCGAATCGGGGTCCTGCGCGTGAGCGAAGCTGGCGGTCACCCACAGTCGATGGCCGTCGCGGTGGGTGACGGGGATGGTGTACGAGCCCTGGGGGGCGCCCAGGAGCAGGTCGAACGCCTCCCCGACCTGCCGGTGCGCCTCGGGGTCCGTCTCGGCGTCCGGCCACCAGGGGTGGATCGGCTCGTAGGGCAGGGATTCGGGGCCGTAGCCGAGGATGTCGGTGAACGCGGCGTTGATCTCGACGACGGCGCCCTCCTCGTCACAGACGAAGAACGCCTCTTGGAGGGAGTCCACCAGTGCGGTGCGCCAGCGGGCGTGGTGGGTGCGCAGTCGGGCCAGCTTCACGTTGACCTCGACCCGGGCGAGGAGCTCGGCGGCCGCGAACGGCTTGACCAGGTAGTCGTCGGCACCGGCCTGGAGCCCCTCGATGGAGGCCTCCTGCCCGGCCCGGGCGGACAGGAGCAGCACGGGCAGCGAGGCGGTACGGGCGTCGTCGCGCAACGCGGCAACCAGTTGCAGACCGTCCAGGCGGGGCATCATGACGTCGCTGACGAGCAGGTCGGGGGCTTCCCGGCGGACGGCCTCCAGCGCTTCCTGCCCGTCGGTGACCGCTTGGACCTGGTAGCCGGCGCCGGTCAGGAGGCGGGTGAGGTACTCGCGCATGTCGGCGTTGTCGTCGGCGACCAGTACGCGCGCCGGGGCGACGGAGCCGGCGGCGCGGAGGGGCGCCTTGCCCTCCGCCGGCATCTGCGCCGGCGCGTCCGCCGCGGTGTCGGAGGGCAGCCAGCGCAGGGCTTCTTGCAGATAGGGGTCCGCGGTGGCGGAGGCGGCGGAGGGGCCGGAGGCGGGGGCGAGGGAGTCGGCGGGCAGGTGGCCGGTGCCGAAGGGCAGGCGGATGGTGAAGCAGGTGCCCTCGCCCTCGGTGGACCGGGCGGTGATGGTGCCCCCGTGCAGGCCGACCAGCTCCTGGACGAGCGCCAGGCCGATGCCGCTTCCCTCGTTGGAGCGGGAGCGGGCGTTCTCGATGCGGTGGAACCGCTCGAACAGCCTCGGCAGCTCCGCCTCCGGGACGCCGATCCCGGTGTCCGCGACGGTGACCACCGCCCGGCCGCCCTCTTCGCGCACGGTGACGCTGATGGAGCCGTCGAAGGTGAACTTCAGCGCGTTGCTCAGGAGGTTGAGGACCACCTTCTCCCACATGTCGCGGTCGATGTGGACGGGCCGCCGCAGCGGGGCGCAGTCGACGTGGAAGTCGAGGCCGGCCTTGTCGACGGCGGAGCGGAACACGCTGGCCAGCTCTCCTGTGACCACGGCCAGGTCGACGGGTTCGTAGCTGGCCCGCATCCGGCCGGCCTCGATGCGCGAGAAGTCCAGCAGGGTGTTGACGAGCTTGCTCAGACGCAGCCCGTTGCGGTGGATGGTGTCCAGTTCCTGCCGGGCCCGTTCGTCGTCGGCCAGCCGGGTCCGCAGTTCCTGCACCGGTCCCATGATCAGTGTGAGGGGGGTGCGGAACTCGTGGCTGATGTTGGAGAAGAACGTGGTCTTGGCCCGGTCGAGTTCGGCGAGTTCCTCCGCGCGCCGCTGCTGGCTCTGGTAGCTGCGGGCGCTGCCGATGCCCGAGGCGAGGTGCCCGGCGATCAGCTCGACAAAGCCGCGGTAGCCCTCGTCCAGGGTCCGGTAGCGGTTGAGGGCGGCCACCAGGAAGCCGAAGGGCGCGTTGCCCTGCTGCAGGAGCGGCACGACCAGTGCCTGCGTGGGCGGCTGCTTCCAACTTCCCGTCGGCAGGTCGGTGAACGGGGTGTCCCGGAGGGGTATCAGCGCCGTCTCACCGCGGGCCGGGGTCGCCGCGGGCCACGGGGCGTCCGGATCGTCGACGCGCACGGCGTCCACGGCGGCCGGGTGGTCGGCGGGGAGCCCGGTGGTGGCCGCGAGCCGGGCCGAGCCGTCCTCCCCGTACAGGTAGGTGAGGGTGAAGGGAAGGTCCCGCTGGTTCGCGGTGAGCTGCTGGCCGGCGAAGTCCAGCACTTCCTGTTCGGTGCGGATGACGCTGGGGTCGGAGCCCAGGTCGCGCAGGGTCGCCATCCGGCGCTCGCCGATGACGCGCTCGGTGTCCTCGCTGACCACGCACAGCATGCCGACCACGGAACCGGCGTCGTCGCGCAGCGGGCTGTAGGAGAAGGTGTGGTAGCTCTCCTCGGTGTAGCCGGAGCGCTCCAGGAAGAGCAGCAGCGCCTCGTCCCACGTCGCTTTCCCGCTGGTGAGGACGGTGTCGATGCGCGGGCCGATGTCACCCCAGATCTCGGCCCACACCTCGCTGGCGGGACGGCCCAGCGCCCAGGGGTACTTGCGGCCCAGGGTGTCGCGGCGGTAGGCGTCGTTGCAGAAGAACGTCAGCTCCGGTCCCCAGGCCATCCACATCGGGAACCGGGAGGACAGCAGGATGCTCACCGCGGTCCGCAGGCTCTGCGGCCAGCTTTCCGGCGGCCCCAGCGGTGTCGCCGCCCAGTCCACCGCGGTCAGGTCCCGGCCGACTTCACGGTCGGCCTCGAACACCTCGGCTCCGGCTGCCGACAGCCCGTGCCCAGCCTCTTCCGAGCGCGCCACGCGCCACCCTCCTGTCCGTTTCGGTCACTGCCCCGTCGTCCCACCGCCCACAACAACCGACCGCAGTGCACGGGTGGTGCACCCTCGTGGCCCCGGCGCGGTGGAGCCCCCGCCCCCGCGGCCCCGGTGTCACCGCTCCGCCACCTGGTGCGACTTCGTAGGATAGGCGAGCGGACCGGCTGTCCATCCACCGCATAGGAGTCGAACGGTGACCGAGGTAGAACGCACTCTGGCTATCACACAGCAGCCCGGGACCAGCGGGTCAGTCCTGCTGCGCGTGGAGGGGGAGCTGGACCACCACACCGCCGGCCAGCTCCGCGAAGCCTTCGCGTCCGTGCCCTTCGGCACGAGCAGGGGCGTGGTCGTGGACCTGTCGGGCCTGGAGTACTGCGACTCCACCGGTCTCACCGTGCTCATCACCGCCTACCACCGGGCGACGAGCGCGGGCTCCACGCTGAGCATCGTCGGCTTGAGGCCCGGTCTGGAGCGGGTCTTCCGGATCGCGGGGATCGACCAGGTCATCTCCCTGTACCCCACCCTCGACCACGCCCTCGACCGCTTGTGACGGTGAAGCCGGACGGCACGGTCGCCCCGGATCGCAGGGCCCGGAAGGACACGAGGACGCACCGGGTGCCGAGTAAATGCCGCCGCCGAAAGGTGTCGTCGAGGGGGGATCCGGCCCGTCGGCCTCCACGACGTCGACGAAGGCTGTGGGGGTCGCGTACGCGCACGGGGACCTCCCCGAGCGGGACATCGGGTACGGGGACCATCTGCGCCTGCCGTTCACCGACGACACCGAACAGCGTGACCTCCTCACCACCTGGATCATTTGCTCCTACGACACCCGGGTACTGCCCCGGGACGTGGTCGTCGATGCGCGCCGCACCCACCCCGAACTGGCCGTCCGCCGGAAAGCCGAGACGCCGATCGTCCTCACGGATGGCGGGCCAGAACCTGCGAACGAGCAGCGGGTGCCCACCGCTTCGGCGGGCGTCGGCACGGGGCGCCGTTCGTCTTCCGGCCCGGCCGGTCGGTCGTGACCGGGTTGCTCGATTCCCCCGGTGTCACCGGACGTGGGCCAGCAAGGTGCGCAGGACGGTCTCGGTGTGCGTCCAGAGCAACGATCCCCCGGCGGCGGGAAGGAGGTGCCGGGTCGCCTTCGGAATCAACCGGGCGAGGGATTCGCCCCGGTCCGGGGAGTGGACCGGGCTGGTGTCCTGCTGTCCGTACCAGAGGTCGACCGGGACGGCGATGTCGGCCGGGTCGAACGGCCAGCGGCCCATCGCCAGGACCGTGTCGCGGGCGTAGCCGCTCGGGCCCTGGCTGAAGGCTTCGGCCATCGCGCTCCGGAAGGCGCGCTGGAAGGCCGGGTCGGTGTAGACCGTGCGGTCCGGCTCGGAGCTCGTGGTGACGATCAGGTCCCACAGCGTGTCGGCGCTGCCGAAGCCGGCGAAGGACGCCTCGGCAGCGCCGGGGTCGGCCGCGACGGCGTCCACCATGTTCTTCACCTGCGGGTCCAGCGAACGGGCGAAGCGAGGATGGGCGAGTTCGTCACTGCCGGACACCACTGCCACCGCGTCCACCAGGCCGTTCGCCGCCAGGGCGAGGGCGAACGGCGCGCCCTGGGAGAACCCCACCGCCGACGGCGCGCGCAGAGCCCGCTCGTGGATGAGGTGCCGGATGTCGGCGGCCCAGCCGGACAGGGTCCGGCCGGGAGCAGGATCGGAGGTGCCGAGGCCGGGCCGGTCCACGCTGATGAGCCGGACACCTGCCGCGTCGACGACGTCGCCGCCGAAACCGAGCCGCCTGCTGGTGGCCGCCCCCGGGCACACCAGCACCGGGGTGCCGTCGGCCGGCCCCCATTCCGCCCAGCCCAGGGATCGACCGTCCGGCAGTCGGATCTGTCCGAGCCGCGCCGGCTCCCGCACGCCGTAGTCCATGATCCGTATCATCCCTTGCCGCCACCCCGCGCACCAACCTCCACCCCCCTGGGCGTCATCCGGCCGTTCCGGCTCTACTGCCCGACGAGACCGGGCCGGAGCGCCTTGGTGAACAGCACGGTGCCGTCCTGCTCGCGCAGCCGGACCGTCAGTTCCGCGGTGTCGCCGTCGATGTCGACCTCGCCGAAGAACTGGTAGCCCTCCGCAGGGGAGACGTTCGCCCGGGTGGGCGCCTTCACGAAGACCCGTTCCGGGCCGAAGGTGCCGTCGAGCGCGTTCGCCGGGAAGGCACCGGCGTTCAGCGGGCCCGACACGAACTCCCAGAACGGCTCGAAGTCGGTGAACGCGGCCCGCGACGGCTGGTAGTGCTGCGCGGAGGTGTAGTGCACGTCGGCCGTCAGCCAGACCGTGCCGGTGATCCGGCGGTGCTTGACGAACCGCAGCAGCTCCGCGATCTGCAGCTCACGGCCGAGCGGGGCGCCCGGGTCGCCCTGCGCCACCGCCTCGATGTTCGGCTTGCCGTCCCCGCCGTCGGGCACGACCAGGCCGAGCGGCATGTCGGAGGCGATCACCTTCCACACCGCGCGCGACCGGGACAGCTCCTTCTTCAGCCACTCCAGCTGTTCCCGGCCGAGGATGCCCTGCGGGTCGCTGCTCTGGCCGCCCGGGGAGTTCGCGTTGCGGTGGGTCCGCATGTCGAGCACGAAGACGTCCAGCAGCGGACCGTGGCGCTGCACCCGGTGGACGCGGCCGCCGGGGCGGCGCAGCGTGGAGATCGGGAAGTACTCCGAGAACGCCTGCCGGGCCCGCGCGGCGAGCACGTCGACGTTCTTCTCCGTGTAGCGGCTGTCGGCGAGGATCTCGCCCGGATACCAGTTGTTGGTGACCTCGTGGTCGTCCCACTGGATGATCGAGGGCACGCGGGCGTTGAACGCGCGCAGGTTGTGGTCCAGCAGGTTGTAGCGGAAGTTGCCGCGGAACTCGGCCAGGGTCTCGGCGACCTTGGACTTCTCCTCGGTGGTGACGTTCCGCCAGGTCCGGCCGTCGGGCAGGGCCACGGTCTCGGTGATCGGGCCGTCGGCGTAGACGTTGTCGCCGGAGCACAGGAAGAAGTCCGGGTCCAGGGCGGCCATCGTGTCGTAGATGCGGTAGCCGCCGAGGTCCGGGTTGATGCCCCAGCCCTGTCCGGCCAGGTCGCCCGACCAGACGAACCGCACCCCGTCACGGCGGCGGACGGACGCCGTGCGGAAGGTGCCGGTGACCGGCTCGCCGGTGCGGCGCGGGTCGTCCGGGTCGGCCAGCAGCACCCGGTAGTGGATCTGCTCGCCGGGCGGCAGTCCGCGCAGCCGGGTGGTGCCGGTGAAGTCGGTGTCCGCGCCCAGCAGCGGGCCGTGCCACCTGCGCGGGTTGCGGAACGACTCGGTGGCGGACGTCTCGACGATCATCCGGGCCGGCCGGTCCGAGCGCACCCACACCAGCCCGGAGTCCGTCGTCACATCGCCGGTCTGCACCCCCCAGCCGGCCCGCGGTCGCCCCGACAGGGCCAGCGCGGGCGCCGCGCCGGGACCGGCGGGCAACGTCAGGGCGGCGGACGCGGCGAGCGAGCCGCGCAGCACGGTACGGCGGTCGGGGAGCGAACGATGTGCCATGGAAGGGTCTCCAGACGGGATCCGGCCAGTGTGTGCAGCCACACCTACTGGTGCGTCGAGGCGCGCGCGGAAACAGCGAGTGAACAACTGGCCGCTCGCGGAGCGAACGCGGCTCGCCCGGCCTTTCCGGCTCGCCGTACGGGCGTCGGCGGCGCTGCCGGTACCGCTACTGGACGGGGTTGTTCGTCAGGCCGGTCGGACAGGCCGTGTGCCACGCCCGGGCAGCACGGCGCGCCGGGGCCGGCCGGACGGCGCCGGGGCCGGGGAGCCGAGCGGGGTGGCGTCGCCGGGCCGGTCGCCGTGCCTTCTCCTCCTCCGGCCTCAAGGCGCCGCCGTCCGCCGGGGCGTGAAGCACCGGCTGCGCGGCGGGGAGCCGCCGGCGGCAGCGGTCAGGCGACGAGGCCGAGCCGCGGACCGCCCCGGTCGCGCAGTCGTCTGAAGAAGGCCAGCACGCCCGCGGAACCGCCGGCCCAGGTGGCGCTCGCCCCGGCGAGACCGGTGTCCGGGAACACGGGCCGGGACCAGGTGCCGCCGCTGCGGCTCAGGATGAGCAGGGCCACGGTCTCGGCCGCGTCCCGGAACTCCTCGGACGCGGACGCCTCCGCGACGTCCACCATCAGGTCGCCCACCCCGGCCAGTCCGCAGCACTGCGTGACCAGCGGCATCCGCGGCGCCAGGGCGGCGCAGGCGCGCGCGGCCCGCTGGGCGAGGTCGAGGTACCCGGGCTCGTCGAGGCGTTCGGCGGCCCGGACGAGTACGGTCCCGATGCCGGCCAGGCCCCGGCACCACGAGCCGTAGCGGCGTGTCGCCCCCCGCTCGGCAGCCGCCGCGATGATGTCCGGGGTCACGGCGGCCAGGCGCGCGACGGCCTTCTCTGAGCGGCTGATCGCGTCCGGGTCCCCGGTCTCGCCGCCGTATTCGAGCAGGAAGCAGGCGACGCCCGCCCCGCCGTGCGCGATGCCCTCGCGGAGTGCGGCGCTGCCGGCCGTGTCCGAACCGGTCGGGGCCAGTCGGGCGGTGCCCGACGCCAGCATCCGGTCGCAGTCGGCGGCGACGGCGAGGTGCCGGTCCGCGGCGTGCCGGTGACCGGACCGGAGGGCGTGTCGGGCGAGCAGCAGCCGGCCGAGGCCGATTCCGGCGGCGCCCGCGATCAGATCCGCCTCCGGCGGTCCGCCGTCCGGTGCCCGATCCGGCAGGACGGGGTGCCCGGGCCGCGCGTCCGTCCCCGGGACCGCTTCCACGCCCGCTTCCGCGAGGAAGAGTTCGACGCCGGTGCGCCCCGTGTAGAGACCGGCCGGCAGGTTCCTGGACTGTTCCGCCGTCCACCGCGCCAACGCGGTGACGGCCGGACGCACGTGGGGCCGGTGCGCGTGGTGGAGGAGTTCCAGTCCGAGTCCCGAACTGCCGCCGTAGACGTCGATCGAGGTGGGGACGTTCAGCCGCGCCGCCCGTACCGGGTCCACGATCGCGTGCGCTTCGCCGAGGCAGAACGCGGTCGTGTGCTCGATGACCTCGTCCAGCAGGTCGCTGTCGATCCGGGGGCGCGCGGGGCGGCGCGGAGGCCGGCGCGCGGTGCCGGCCGTGCCGGTGCGCAGGCGGTCGGCGGCGGCGGTCCGTACGGCCGGGTCGAAGCTCAGGAGGCCGGTGATCGACGACCGGACCTCCCGGTGGGCGCGCCCGGGCAGCGCCCATGCCAGGCAGGCCAGGGTCCGGTCCCGGTTGACCCGGTGGTCGGGGTCGACGATCACCGGGTCCATGCCGGTGGCGGCGAAGAAGAGGGTCGCGCCGAGGGCGTAGTGATCGTCGGCGGGGGCGGCCGGTCCGGTCGTGCGCAGAACCGGCTCGCTGTATCCGGGGGTCGCCCCTCCCGGGCCGGCGCCGTTCCACTCGCTGATCCCGAAGTCGATCACGTGGCAGTGGCCGGGGCCGGAGTCGTCGAGCACGACGTTGTCGGGTTTGAGGTCGCGGACGACCACGTTCCGGCCGTGGATCGCGTCCAGGACGCGCAGGAGCCGGGAGGCGAGGACGGACAGGGCGCGCGCCGGCCGGGTGCCGTCGTCCCGGTAGGGGCCGTTGCGCAGGACCTCCCTGCGCAGGTCCCGGTCGCCGCAACTGCTCGTCACCAGGTACTCGTCCGACTGGTGGGCGAAGTAGTCCAGTGCGCGGGGCACGCCCGTGACGCCGTCGAGCGCGGTGAGGACCGCGCGCTCGTTGCGCAGCCGGTGGCGGGCGTCCGTACCGGATTCGTCCTCCCCCACGAAGGCCCTCGCCTGTTTGACCACCACCGGCCGCCCGAGAGCGCGGTCGACCGCGCGGTAGACGTTGCCCCGGGGGGTGCGCGCGATGCCGGCGGTGACCGTGTAGCGCCCGCCGCCGAGGCCGGGCGCGGACGGCTCGTCACCGTGTGCGGAGCCGCCCGCGAAGGGGTCCTCGGCCCAGGGCGGGCACCGGTAGCGACCGACGGCCAGGCCGTCGAAGATCCGGCCGTCCGGCCCGGTCATGACGGATTCGAGCCGCCCGCTCCGGCCGGTTCGGTAGTCGCCCGTGAAGGGGCCGTAGCGGTAGTAGACCGGGGCCCTCGGGTCGACCCGCCGGTCGCTGACGACCCGAGGGCCCTCCCGGTCGCGCAGTACGGCGACGAGTTCCCGGGCGACCCGGACCACGGTGCCGGCCAGGGGGTAGACGGTGATCGCCTTTCCGACGGCTCCGGCGCTCACCACCCCGGAGTTGAGGCGGCGCAGCGTCTCCGGGTCACGGGCGAACTTCGCGTGGCAGACGTGCCGGGACAGAACCGGCAGGACGAGCCGGGTCACGGCGTCGAGGTCGCCGGGGCGCGCCGAGACGTGCAGTTTCCAGCCGTGTTCCATCGCCGGCATCCGCGGATCGTTCAAGTACGACCACGTGTCGTCGGACCAGCCGCTGCGGCCGGCGATGGAAACCGCCACCGCTACGAGTTCAGGTCACAGGCGAAGCGGGTGGTGGCGGTCACCCAGGGGTCGGCGAGACACGCCGTGTGCTCGCGGTCGCCGCGGTCGTCGTCCTCGAACACGATCGCCTCGTCGTCGATCTCCAGTGGACCCGCGTCGCGGAATCCGTCGGCTTCCAGAAGATCCGGCACGGCTACGGGCATGTGACGCCTCCATGGTTTGTCCTGCGCCGAGGAGCAGGAAATGGCCGGCGCGGGCCGGTGGACCCGCTGGACCAAGGACTCGCTGCACAAAGGTAGGGAGGGGTGGGGCTACTGACAAGGGGTCAGCGGCGGACCGGTGGAGACCATCCGCCCCGACGACCGCGTCCTGCTCGGGGCCGGCGAGGAGCACCGGCACGGCGCTGCGCCGAACCGGCTGATGGTCCACCTGGCCATCAACGAGGGCGATCACGACCACGACGTCGTGCACTGGCTGGACCCCGTCACCGACGAGGAGTACGCCGCCGCCCCGGCCACGCGCTGAACCCGGCGCCGGGCCGCCGCACCCCCGGGCGGCCGTTCCCGGACCGCCGCGTCCGCGGTGCGGCGGCCCGTCCGGATCCGCGCCGGGCGAGGAGGCCGGGTGAGGAGGCCGAGCCCGTGCCTCACGCTCCTGGCGCCGAGGGACGGCGCCAGCGCGCGCACCATCGTGAGGAGAGCGGCCCGTGCCTCACGCCCTCCTTCGTACCGTCGTCCTCGGCCGCCTCACCGGCCACCGGGACACCGGGCCCCTCGTGACCGCCGACCGGGTACGCGTCGAAGCCGCCCTCCGACACCGGCACACCGGGCAGGAAGAAGAACCGACGTGGACATCGCCTACGACTTCCGCGGCAGGACCGCGTTCGTCACCGGAGCCGCCTCCGGCGTCGCCGACGAGCCCTTCGGCCGCCTCGGCAAGCCCGAGGAGATCGCCTCCGCCGTGCTGTGGCCGTGCCACACGGCGCCGCCTTCACCACCGGCGCCGCCCTCGTCGTCGACGGCGGCCAGACCACCTGACCTCACCAGGCCCCGTACGAGGAGTACGGCCGTCGTGGTCGATGGGCGCCCCGCCGGGGCGGTGGAGCAGCGTGGAACTCCTGAACCGTTCGGTAACGTGTTCGCCCGGGGAGGGCGCGTACGGCTGCCGCCGGGCGACAACGGCCACAGCCGTGGACACGTCCCATGACCGCGGACATCGGCACGGCCTCCGGCTCCCCGGCCTCGAAGGACGGATCACGAGACGGAACGGGGGACACCGATGACGACCGCTCACGCTTCGCCCGGAGCAGGGAGCAGCCCGTCGCCGAAGAGCGACAGGGTCATCGACGTACGGGACCTGCGGATGTGCTACCGCAGCCAGGACGTACTGAAGGGGGTGGGGTTCACGGCCCGGCGGGGCGAGGTCGTCGTGCTGCTCGGCCCGAACGGCGCGGGCAAGACGACCACGATCGAGGTCCTGGAAGGCTTCCGGATGCGCTCGGCCGGTGACGTGACCGTCCTCGGCGTCGATCCGGCGCGCGGGGACGAGCGGTGGCGTGCGCGCTTGGGCATCGTGTTGCAGTCGTGGCGCGACCACGGCAAGTGGCGGGTGCGGGAACTGCTGGCACACCTGGGGTCCTACTACGTGCCGTACTCCACCGCCCTCGTACGGCGGCCGTGGGACGTCGACGAGCTCATCGCCGCGGTGGGGCTGACCGAGCAGGCGGACAAGCGGGTCGGGACGCTGTCGGGCGGGCAGCGCAGGCGGTTCGACGTGGCCGTCGGCATCGTGGGCAGACCCGAGCTGCTGTTCCTGGACGAGCCGACGGCCGGTCTGGATCCGGAGGCCAGGAACGAGTTCCACGGCCTGGTGCGTGGGCTCGCGGACGAGAACACCACCGTTTTGATGACCACGCACGACCTCGCCGAGGCGGAGAAGCTCGCTGACCGGATCCTCGTTCTGGCCGGCGGCCGGATCGTGGCCGATGGCACGGCCGAAGAGCTGTCGCGGCAGGTCTCGGCCGAGGCCACCGTGCGCTGGACCCGGGACGGGCGGCGTTTCGAGCAGGCGACGGCCGAACCCACCCGGTTCGTCCGTCGGCTGTTCGAGGAGCACGGCGAGGCGATCGGCGGGCTGGAGGTGCGCCGGGCGAGCCTGGAGGACACCTACCTGGCGATGGTGAGGGAGTGGGAAGCGGGGAGTGTCCCCGGCGAGCGGGCGGCACACGTTTTCGGGGAGGGGGCGCGATGAGCCCGGTGTGGTACGCGGCGGGGGCAGGGGTGCGGCGTGGCTGGACGGAACTCCGGCAGACCTTCACCACCGGCCAGGACGTGTTCGGGTACGTGCTCTGGACGGTCCTGCTCATGGTGCCGCTGTTCCTGGCCGGGGACGATCCGCTGGCGGGTGCGGGCATCTCGACCGGCGCGTTCATGCTGCCGAGCATGCTGGGGATGACGCTCGCGTTCACCGGGGTGATGACCACGGCGCAGTTGCTGGCGACCGAGCGGGAGGACGGCACGCTGCTGCGGGCGAAGGCCGTGCCCCACGGCATGGTCGGCTACCTGACCGGCAAGATCATCATGGTGTCGGGTACGGCTCTCGTCTCCATGGCCCTCCCCTTCGCCCTGGGCGTGTTCATGGTCGACGGAGTCGCCCGACAGGGCGGTGGGGCGTTGCTGACGCTGGTGTGGGTGGTGCCGCTGGGCCTCCTGGCGACCCTGCCGATGGGCGCGGTCATCGGCTCGCTCGTCAACAGTCCGCGCGCCGTCGGGTTGATGATGCTGCCGGTGATGGGACTCATCGTGGTCTCCGGAATCTACTTCCCCCTGTCGGAGCTGCCCGGGTGGCTGCAGACCGTCGGGCAGGTCTTCCCCATGTACTGGCTCGGCCTCGGTCTTCGGGCCGCGTTGCTGCCGGCCGAGGCGGTCGCCGCCGAGATCGGCGGATCCTGGCGGTACCTGGAGACGGTGGGCGTGCTGGGCGCATGGGCAGTCGCCGGGTTGCTCCTCGCACCGGCCGTCCTGCGCAGGATGGCCCGCCGCGAGTCCGGGGCCGCGATGGCGGAACGGCGCCAGAAGGCGATGCAGCGGGTCGGTTAGCGAGGTGCCGGGGCGTCGGCCCGGTTCGTGACCGGGCCGGGGCGTCCCGGCCTCGGCGCGGCCCCGCCCCCTGCGGACACGCGTGTGTCCTCGGTGCTGAGCGGCCGGGGGTCGTCGGAGTCGTGGGCGCCGGCGTTGTGCCGGCGCGGGTGGCCGGGCGGGCCCCGGGTCTGCGCAGGGTGGCTGCGGGCCCTGTTGAGCCGCGTGCTGAGCGCACGAGTTCGGCAGGGCCCGCAGTGGCAGGTGCGGCACGCGGCATCGGGAAGCGGGGCTGCCGGTCGGACGGTTCGACGGGGGCGGCGGGGGGGGTGGCGGCGGGCCGCGGAGGGGCAGGGGCTCCGGGTCGTGGCAGCGCCCGGGGTCCCGTGCTGCGGCCCGGTGGGACCCCTGGCCGGGTGGGCTCTTCATCCGGTCCGGGAGCCACGGTCGATTGTCAGTGGTGGGTGAGACGGTAGGAGCATCGAGTCGGAACGAGGGGGAGCTGTCATGTCCGGGAGCCAGAACTACATCAATCACGTCGCCCTTGTGCTGGATGCCAGTTCGTCCATGTCGCACCTGAGCCGCAAGGTCGTCGAGGTCGCCGACCAGCAGATCGCCTACCTCGCCCGCCGGTCGAGGGAGTTGGACCAGGAGACCCGTGTCACGGTGTACGTCTTCGCGGACGAGGTGCAGTGCGTCATCTACGACAAGGACGTGCTGCGGATGCCGTCGCTGAAGCAGTTGTACCGGGTCGGTGGAATGACGGCTCTGCTGGCGGCCGCGCTGAAGTCGCAGCGGGAACTGGCGCAGACGGCCCAGTTGTACGGCGACCACAGCTTCCTGACGTTCATACTCACCGACGGGCAGGAGAACGCGAGCCACCGCTGCCCGGGCGCCCCTACCAGGGATCCGCGTGAACTGGTGGGGGCCGTGGCCGAGATGATCGAGACGCAGGAGGACAACTGGACGCTGGCCGTCCTGGTGCCGGACCAGGTGGGCAAGCGCGAGGCCATGCGGTGCGGTTTCCCGAAGGACAACATCGCCATCTGGGACGCCACGAGCTCCCAGGGCCTGGAGGAGGCCGGGCAGGTCATCCAGCAGGCCACCGAGAAGTTCATGGTGGGCCGCACCCAGGGCATCCGGGGATCGCGGACGGTGTTCTCCACGGGTGCGGAGGCGGTCAACGAGGACACCATCAAGGCCGCCGGCCTCTCCCCGGTGGACCCGTCGCGGTACCAACTGGTCCCGGTGGCCCGTGACGCGGCGATCCGGGACTGGGTCGTCGAACGCGGGCACACCTATCGTACCGGGTGCGCGTTCTACCAGCTGAGCAAGTCGGAGAAGGTCCAGGCGCGGAAGCAGATCGCGGTGCTGGAGAAGAAGACGGATCGGGTGTACACGGGACCCGAGGCCCGGGCCCTGCTCGGTCTGCCGGACGTGGAAGTCCGCGTCAAGCCGGATCACAACGACGACTTCACGATCTTCGTGCAGAGCACCAGTGTGAACCGGAAGCTCGTCGCGAACACACGCCTGCTGTTGATGAACTGACACCTCGGGAACCCTGTCGGGTCCCGGAGACCTCGACGTACCGGCACCTCGCCGGCAACGGAGCCAGTGGGGGCGGGTGCGGATGCGGACGCGGCAGTGCGGGGCAGCGCGGGGCAATCGTCGGTAGTGGGGTGGTGGGCCGGTGCGCGGGTGGCGGACCGGCCCGGCCGGGTCGTCAACACGCGCCATGAGAGCGTCTGGATCGGTGACACCAAGGGCGGGGTCGAGTGCGTGCGGCCCGGGACGGTCGTCGACACGTGGTTGGGGACGCTCGAAACCGTGCGGATCGACGACTCGGTGGAGTGCAGGCTCATCTGATCCCGGCTCGGGTGCGACCGGCGGCGCAGGCGCCTTCCGCCGCCCGCCGCTTTCGACTCGTAGCCGCGCCCGGTCCGTAGCCGCCGCCCGGTCTTGGAGGTGATGTGAGGTCAGGTCCGCCGCGTGCCCGGCCGGCTGCGGGCCGAAGGCCGGAGCCGGAGTGCCGGGCGGGCAGCCCGACCACGGCCCTTCAACCGCTCGGGAATCAACGCCGCTCCCGGTGACGGCGGTGCTCGGACGGCGGCCCGGCGGCACGGCCCGCCCGCCCGCGCCCGGTTGCGTTTCGTGGGAGGACCGAGAGAAACACCCTGGCATCCACCAGGGTGCCAGGGTGCGGGAAAAGGGTGCCTCCGTCGCCGCGGCGTCCGGTCACCCGGGGGTCCTCAGACCCGGCGCCACCGGGCCGAGGCGAAGGAGAACAGTCCGAAGAGCGCCATCCCCGCGGCGACGAGCACCAGCAGCCCCGGGCCCGCCGGGGTTTCGGCGAACGAGCGCAGCGCGTCGTCCAGGCCCTTGGCCTCGTCCGGCTCGTACGTCAGCGCGGCGCGCGTGACGAAGACGCCGACGGCCGCGAACACGGCGCCGCGCGCCACACCCCCGCCGACCCCGGTCACGTCGGTGAACCGCCGTTCCCAGCGGGACATCGTGGCGAGTTCCAGGTGCTTGCGGTACTTCCGCAGCGCGGCCCGTCCGGCCATCCACACACCCGCCACGACGATGCCCGCCCCGACCAGGCCCACGATCCACTGGCCGCCGGGCAGTTCGAGCGCCCGCGCGGTGACGTCCTTGGACTGCCGGTCGCCCGACCCGCTGCCGCTGCCGCTCTCACCGGCGGCGAACGCCAGGACCGAGTAGGCGACGAACGCGTAGAAGACGCAGCGGGCCGCCGACATCAATCGCTTGCCCGGCTTGCGCCCGCCGGCGCCGGCCGCGCCGAACACCGCCTCCGAAAGCCGCCACAGGGCCATTCCGACCAGCCCCAGGCCGACCGCCCACAGCAGGACCGATCCCATGGGCTGGGTCGACAGTTCGGCAAGCGCGCCGCCGCGGTCCGCCTGGCCGCCTCCCTCACCGAACGCGATCCGCAGGGCGATCAACCCGATGAGTACGTACAGCACGCCCCTGGCCGCCAGGCCGCACCGCGCCGCCACACCGAGAGCCGAGCTGTTCGCCGCGCCCCGCGCCACCGCGCGAGGTGACAAGGACGTCCCGCGTACCGCGCTCATGTCAACCTCCCCCATCTCACCGACTTGCCCTGCGTCGGTTGCCCCCTGTCGCCCCGGGGAAACACGGCCACCGGCCGTAAGCACACGCCGGCCCCCGGCACCGCGGCGTATCAGCCGGACCGCCCGGGCCCGGCGGGCGGGACCGGTCCTGGGGCGACTGCCCCGTCATCGCTGGGCGTGCCGATCGGGGCCGGGACGGACGGCAGCGCGGCGCCGGTGCGCCTTCGCCGGCACCGCGGTCCGCAGTACAGGAAGTCCGCGCGTCCGGCCGTAGTGGGCCGGTCGCGGGCGCCACAGGGACGCCCGCATCCGGAAGGAGGCCCGGGGCGGGAGAGCGGGAGATCAGCACCCAGCGATCCTCCCCGCGCCACAGGGGCCGGGACTCCCCCGCACCTCATCTGACTCGGCGGTCGCGACAGCCGCCGCACGCGCGGCTTTCCGCTCGCGCCGGCGGCCTCCACCGCCGACCGCTACCGTGCCGGAGTCGCCCTGGACCGGCTGGTGCTCCGGCTCCGCGGACCGGTCAAGTGATCACTGTCGAGCGGGTTCCGGACTGCCCGCAGGCCGATCCCGGTCCATCCCCCGGGTCCGGGGCTCGGGCACGGGCGGCGTCCCCGGGTCACTCCTCCCCGGAGAACCGTTCCCAGGCCGACTGGCGGGTGATGCCGAGCGCCTCACCGATCCTGGCCCAGGTCACGCCGCGTCGCCGCAACTCCGTGACCCACATGCGCAGATCGGCCTCGACCTGATCGGCGACGGTCGCGACCCGGGGCAGCCGCTCCAGCATCTCCGCGTCGGTCAGATCGCCCCACATCGGCATCCGCAGCTCGATCGGGCCCGGGCGGTACTCGGCCACGATCGAGGCGGCCAGGTCCACACACTCGTTGCAGATGTTCACCCCCGGACCGGCGATCAGCTTGGCCAACTCCGCCTCGGGCTTGCCGCAGAACGAGCACACCCGGCCGTCGCGTTCCAGCATCTCCGCGGGCATGGCGCCCCCTCCTGCGACCCCAACCTGCCTGTCAGGCTGATCCTGACAGGCAGCGTACGGACGTCAGGGCCACCCTGACAACCCTCGACACCCCGGCGCCACGCCGGGCGACGGGCCCGGACGCGGCCGGACGACGCGGCCGACTCGGCGCCGGAGCACCAGGGCACCAGGGCCGAACGGGACCGCGGATACCGGCACGACAAGGCGCCCACAGGGGGACACCGAGCGGGAGGGAGCGGAGCCGTCGCGGGGGGAGAGCGGTGACGAAGCGGCCACGCCACACACCGGACCGGCCGGATGCCGCCGACCGCCGTACCGCTCGCACTTGACCGCCGACCGTCCGTGCCCCTCGTACCCGGCCACCGGACAGTCAGGCAGTCGGCGCGCTCCTCGGGCCGGGCCACCGTGGAGGGGGAGCCGCCTCCTGGGCCGCGTCCGTCCGTGACGCACGCCTGGCCATGTGCGCCTCGGAGCACCGTCGCGCCCCCGCGGCGGTGAAGCCGCTCGGCGGCGTCGACGGCGGTTGACCGGACCCGCCGCCCGCCGGACCCGCCGTGTCCGGCCGTCTGCCGGACGCGCTGCGGCCCGGACGCGCCGTGGCGGGGTCGACGGCCGGCGCGCCCGGCCGGGTCGGTCAGGGTGCCGACTTCGTGGTTCCGTACAGGGCCTGTCGGTACAGCGCCTCCAGCGCGTCGTCGATGGGGTGGTGCTGCGGTTCACCGGCGGCGTCCAGCCGGTTCCATCTGATGAGGTTGACCGCGACGGACATCCGGCGTTTGCCGTCGGCGCGGGTCAGGGACATCGTGCCGGCTCCCCAGACCGTGCCGTCGTGCCCCCAGAAGGTGCCGCAGCCCGGGACGGACACCTTGTGCAGGCCCAGGCCGTAGTCGATCGTCGATCCGTCGAGGGCGCGCACGGGGACCGTCCGCTGCATCTGCGCGAGCGACGCCTCGCCGACGACCCTCCCGGCGAGCAGTTCGCCGTAGAAGCGGTTGAGGTCCTCCATCGTCGAGACCAGGGCGGCACCGGTGCCCACCCACGACATGTCGTAGACGCTGTAGTCGCGCGGCGGGTCGACGAAGCCGTGCAGCGCCTCGTACATCCGCGAGTGGGGGCCCTTGAGGCGCGGCCCGGTCGGGAAGCCGGTGTGGCGCAGGCCGGCGCGCTCGATGACGTGGCGGGTGATGTACCACTCGGCCGTGGTGCCGGTCACCTCTTCCAGGAGCTGGCCGAGGAGGAGGTAGTTGACGTTGGAGTACACGCCCGTCGAACCGCCGGGCTCGCCGGCCGGAGGGGCCGTGAGGCCCAGCTCGATCAGTTCGGCCGGGCTGAACCGGCGGAACCGGTTGTCGTCCAGGCTGCCCGGGTGGACGGGGACCTGAAGAAGTGAGGGGAACGCGTAGCGGATGTGGTCGGGGATGCCGCTGGTGTGGTTGAGCAGCATCCGTACCGTGATCTTCCTGCCGCGCTCCGCCGGTACCAGATGGGGCAGGTAGGTGCCGATCGGCACGTCGAGTCCGATGCGGCCCTGCTCGACCTGCTGCATGATCGCGGCGGCGGTGAAGGTCTTGGTGACGCTGCCGACGCGGTGGCGCAGGTCGGGGGTGACGGGGCGGCCGGTCGCGAGGTCGGCGACCCCGGAGGCACCGCGCCAGGTCCGGTCGGCGTCGCGGACCTCTGCGAACACCCCTGGTATTCCGGCGCGGTGAACACCGTCCAGCGCGGCCCCCAACCCCGCGGGGTCGAGGCCGGTGTCCGAAGCGGTACGGGCGGCCGGTGCGGCCCTCGTCGGGTCGGGTGCCGGCGCGGGTGCTGCCGTCACCGCGCTCGTGCACATGCCCAGTGCGGCTGCGCTTGCGCATAAGACGAGTCGGATCTTCACGACGTCCGTCCTTTCAGGATCGGGTCACTGCGGGTGCGAAGGGAGATGTTCCGCGAATCGGCCAGGCAGCTGGCCCCGACACGGCATCCCGTCGCGGTCCGGCACCGCTCCCGGCCGCCCGTCGCGAGGACCGCCTGCGGACGGGTGGGGACTGCCCTCCCGGCCGGGTGGGAGCGGTGCGGCCCATCGCCCTCCCGTGTCCTGCCGCTTTCCGGCGGTGCCACACGCGGTGGCGGCCACCCCCCTTTAGGAACATGTTCCGAAAGTAGCACCGGAAGCCGCCACCGGGAACACCGAAAGCCGAACCCGCGCCCCGTTCCGCGACGGGAAGGGCGGACGGCATGATGGGGCGATGCCCCGACCACCCGCACCGCGCGGCCGCATCGGCCGGCCGCCCGTGACCTCCCGCGCGCAGATCCTGGCCGCGGCCCGCCGACTCATCGACCAGGACGGCTGGGAGAAGCTCACCATCCGCCGCCTGGCCGCCGAGCTGGGCATCGGGGCGACCACCCTCTACCACCACATCCGCGACAAGGAGGACCTGCTGGTCCTCCTCCTCGACCAGCACGTCGGCCAGCTCGAACGCCCCGAACTCCCCTCCGCGCCGAAGGACCGCATCATCGCGGCCGCCACCGCCATGCACGACGCCCTCGCCGCCTGGCCCTGGGCCGCGGAGGTCCTGTCCGCCGACGGCTTCGTGGGCCTGCTCGACGAGTCCGCGCTGTGGATGGTCGAGGCCATCGTGGCCGCGGCCGGCGACCACGGATGCACGCAGGCGGAAGCCGTCCACGTCTTCCGCAGCCTGTGGTACTACACCGTCGGCGAAGTCCTCGTCCGCGCCCGCTCCCCGCACCGGCGCTCCGACGACCGGCGCCCCGCCCACCGCAAGACCTTCGACGCGGCCCGCGTCCCCCACCTGGCGGCCATCGGCGAGCAGTGGCCCGCCCTGGCCGGGCAGGACACCTACCGCGACGGGCTCCGCGCGTTCGTCGACGGACTGCTCGCCCAGGCCACCGGCCCGAGCACATGACGCGGACCGCGCCGGCGCCCGCCGGAGGACCAACGAGGAGCACGCGGCCGGTCTGAGCCCCTACCGCAAAGGAGGGGGGCGCAGCCGGCGGACGGGCGGTCCCACGACGCCGGGGCCCACCGGACGGCAAGGGAGCCGAGCCGTCCTGCGACAGGACGGCGCGGCGCCGTACGGAACAGCCGGAACAGGCACGGCCAGGGCAAACTCGACCGCCACCCGAGCGACGACCGGCGGGACGACGCAGCACGGCGGGCGGCCCCGCGCCCCTCCACCGCCGACTGGAGAGAACGAGCGAAATCAATCGCCCCCCGCCCCGTCAGAGCCGTCCGGTGTCGCGAGACCGTACTTCTCCACGGCGGCACGGAAGGCGTTGAGCGGATCCCCTGACTCCGCTTCATATTCAAGGAGCAGATTAGTCATTTTCTTGATTATGATGCGGCGGTGGACGAGGACCGGGGAGGGGACTGCTTCGATGGCCTTGCGACATGCCGTGCTGGCGGCGCTGCTGGACGGCGAGTACAGCGGATACCAGTTGGCGAAGGCGTTCGACGTCGGCGTCGCGAACTTCTGGCACGCCCTGCCCCAGCAGTTGTACGCCGAGCTGGCCAAGCTGGAGAAGGAAGGGCTGGTCGCGGGTCGGCAGGTGGTCCAGGAGTCCCGGCCCAACAAACGCCTGTTCCACGTCACCGACGCCGGTCGCGCCGAGTTGGAGGAGTTCGCCGCAGCCGTGTCGAAGCCCTCGTTCATCCGCGACGACCTGCTGGTCAAAGTCCAGGTCGCCGACCGCATCGGCACCGCACCGGTGATCGAACAGCTCGAGAAGCGGGCGGCCGAGGCCGAGGCCAAGATCGAACTTTTCGGCAAGCTCCTGCGGCAGATGCGCGGTGACGCGGACGAAGAGGAATTCCTACGCCGAGCCGAGCGGATCGGGCCGTACTTGACGTGCCTGCGCGGCCTGGCCTTCGAGCAGGGCCATCGGGACTGGTGTCTGCGGATCGCAACCGTCCTGCGAGAAAGGCAGACGACTCATGCCGCACGGTGAATACCTGCGTTACGTCGCCCTGGGCGACAGCCAGACCGAAGGGCTGGGCGACGGGAACGACACCGTCGGCCTGCGCGGCTTCGCCGACCGGTTCGCCGAACACCTCGCAGCCGTCAACCCCGGGCTCCGGTACGCCAATCTCGCCGTACGGGGACGTGTCGCCGGTCAGGTCCGCGCCGAACAACTGGGGCCGGCCCTGGCCCTGCGCCCCGACCTGGCCACCGTCGTCGCCGGAGTCAACGACCTGCTCCGACCCCGGTTCGACGCCGCAGAGGTGGCCGGTCACCTGGAGGAGATGTTCGCCGCGCTCACGGCCGCCGGAGCCCACGTGGTGACCCTGACCTTCCCCGACGTGGGGAAGATCGCACCCCTTGCCCGGCCCCTCAGGTCCCGCGTGTTCGACCTCAACACCCGCATCCGCGCCGCGGCCGCCCGTCACGGGGTCACGGTCGCCGAAACCGCCCGGCACGCCGTCACCACCGACCCACGGCTGTGGACCGCGGACCGGCTCCACGCCAGCCCCCTGGGCCACGAGCGGATCGCCGCAGCGCTCGCCCAAGCCGTCCACCTCCCCGGAAGCGACGACGCCTGGACGCGTCCCCTGCCGCCGCAGACGGTCCCTTCGGGACGGCAAGCCGCGGCAGCCGAACTGCGCTGGGCGGCCGCGTTCCTCGCTCCCTGGCTCGGACGCCGTCTGCGCGGCCGGTCCTCCGGCGACGGCCGGACCGCGAAGCGCCCCCAACTCCTGCCTCTGAGCGCCAGCCCCGTCTCTCCGGTGGACGCCGAGCGACGGGAGTTTCCGTAGGGACGGCATCGGTCCCGAGGCGGGCTCCTCCCGAACGACCCGCCGCCGGCTCCTCCCGAACGGCCCGGCGCTGCGCGGCACGCCGGAGTGGGCACGTTCACGCGTACCCGGGGATCCTTCGCGAGTGCGCCGGGTACGCGGGCGGCGTCCACGACGCAGCCCCGCAGACGACGGCGCCGGTTCTTCCGGTGGTCGGGGACCTGTTCCCGGAACGAGCCCGCGGACACGGCGGGCGCAGCGACGACACGACAGCAGCCACGCGGGAGGGTGGTGGCCGGGCTGTGCCGACGGCCGTGGGTTCCGCAGATCACCAGGGCATGGGGGTCGGCTCCTTGCTCACGGCCCTCGACGGCAGGGACAAGCGCCTGGGTGTACCCCGCGGGAAGGGACTCGGGCAGCCCGTCCCAGTGGATCGGCACACGCCTGCCCGAGGCGACGGGGGCATCGTCTTCGTCCACCCACGTGAGATTCACATCGGCGAACCACTCCCCGACCCCGCCTGTGCACTCCTTCACCAGTCGGTCAGCGGTGATGAACTCCGGGAAGGCTTCGCTGAGAAGCTCCTTCAGGTGCGCGTCCGGCTACGCGCGCCAGTCCGTTCACCCTTTCATCCTCGTTGCCCGTCCATGACACGCGGTCCGTGAAGAACCGCCCTCCCGACCAGGCCCGACCCCCAGTGCCGTCACTCCCCGTGAACCCCTACGGAGTCGGAGGAGCCACCGACCGGTGCTCTCCCCGTGCCACCGACTCTCCGGCGCCCGACGAGAAACGCTTGAGCCGGAAGCCGGCCAGGGCGGTCGGCGGGGTGAACGTCCCCTTCACTACCGGCCCTCAGCGGCTTCCGGGCAGGTCCGGGAGGTTGTCGACAGGCGCGGGGTGACCGCATCGCCTATCGTGGAAGGCGGTGGGCCGACCGGGGCCCACCTTCTCGGGGCCATCTGGTTCGCAGTCTCGACACACACCTCGTCCCGTGGGGCCGTGAGTACACCGGCCACATCACGTGTCCGCGGCGCATCCCGCCGACCGGTGCCGTTCTGACCGGCGCCGCCGGAACCGGTCGCGCCATCCGGCCGATCACACCGCTCCGTTCGAGGCACCGGCGGCTTTCGCCGCGGGGGCGCCCGAGAACGGCCCGCGGGATCCCGGTTCGCAGCGAACCGGGGAATGGAGGGACCATGGCAGCATTCCGCCTGACTCTGAAAGCCACGTTCTGCACGGTCGTCGCGTTGTTGATGACCGCGGTCTGGACGCAACCGGCGAACGCGTGGACCTGGGCCACCAGGGTGACCGTGTACAGCGGTTCCGGCCTGTGCGTCCAGGGGGACGCGGGAATCGACCACCTGCGACCCGGCGGGTTCTCCGGCAACCTCGCCTACGCGAACACCTACGCGCTGACCCAGGGGTGCGGGACCGGCCTGTCCAAGCCCGACGGCTGGGCCGCCGCGCGGGCCGTCGTCTACCGGTGGAACGGCTCCGCCTGGGCGGTGTGCCGCGCCAGCGACTGGAAGTACGGCGCCACGGGCCAGGCGGGTGGCGAGTTCCCGGGGCCGTGGGGGCCGGAGCAGGGGCTCGACTGGGGTGGTTGGCAGGCGTGCGGGCCAGGCTATTACGGGACGCTCGCCTCGGCCTACGTCTGGGACGGGTCCGCATGGCGTGGCGGCGGCGTCTGGTCGGGCTACGAGTTCGCCTCGTCCACCCGGTTCAGGGAGAGCCGGCCGTCCGCGCCCGAGGTCGCTCCCACGCGGCATGCCACGCCGCCCCCCTCCCACCCGCGGGTGCAGTCGGGGACCCGGTGAGGCCAGGAGCACGCGGCCGTGCTCCGCACGTGCCCGGCGGATCCGCGAGGACCCGCCGGGCACGGTGGTGCTGCGTCAGGTTCTGGTTCTCCTGCCCGGCCGGGGGACGGCCGCGGGTGGTGCGGGGTGTCGGCTTGCTCGGACGGCCGCCGACAGGTCACCAGCACGTCCGACGCCCCGTGGGGAGGGCAACCGAAGGCCGGGCGTACCAGCGTCCGTTCGGGGTGTGTCGTACGGCTACCGCACGGGCTGCACGAGGCGGCGCGGGGGTCTGGTGGTCGTGCGCGCGGTCGTGTCCACAGGGCGGCGGTGGGGACTCCGGAGCTACGCGGGCGGCTGCCCTGCCCGCTCGGCGGCGGCGGCGCGCAGCCTGCCCGCCCGCTCGGCCGGGTCGTAGTCCGGACCGACACCCTCGACCAGCACCACATCGCCCTCGATGTGATCGGTACGCAGCCGCAGGATGTCCTGGTAGGGCGGTGAGTCATACCAGGCCCGGGCCTTCGCCAAATCGGGGAACTCGATCAGGACCATGCTGCCGGACCACGTGCCCTCCAGCACCTCGGCCGGTGGGCCGTGGATGACGAAGCGGCCCGCGAAGGGGTCGAGGGTGGCCTGGATGCGTTCCAGGTACTCGATGATGTCGCTGTGATGCCGACGGTGGCGGAGATGAGCGAAGCCGTAAGCGGGCACGGTGGGGCTCCTTCGTTCCGGTTCCGATCCGCCCGGAGCGGGGCGGTGACCAGACGGTAGCCGGAGGCCGCTGACGACAGCGATTACCTCACGGGTAGTTGCCATCGGCCCGGACGGGCCGCCGCGCGGCGGGTGGCAGCACCCACGGCGCACACAGCCCGCCGTCGACGGGCCGGAACGGCGGCGGCACCCGGTCGGAAGCGACGGATCCGGGCCTGCCCACGTGTGCCGGCGGGTGCGCCCCGTCAGGAGCTGCGGTCAGGAGCAGAAGCGCGCGGACCGGCCCTTCCTCCGTTCGGACGGACCTCGGCGCTCGTGCACGGCAGGCGCGACCCGGCGCGTCACTGCCGCGGCGATCCGTCCCTGGGCCGGGGCCGTACAGCGGCGGGGGCGGCGCGGGCCCGGTTCCGGGGGTCCGGTGTGGCTTTCCAGCGGCCGTCGGTGGACTTCGCACCGCGCTTGGCGCGGACCGGTCGGCGGGCCTCGCGCCCGGCTGCCTTCGGCAGGGCCGCGCGGCACGGCGCTCCCCCGACCCGTACGCCCCGGCGTTCCCTGGCCGCCCCGCGCTCGCGGGTCGCCGGCCGACCTGGGCGGCGCGCTCGTCGTCAGTGCAGGTGAAACCGTTCGCCGCGACGATGAACCGGACGCTCGTCCGAGGGAACCGGGGGCTGAGAATTCCATGGAACCTGTGGTGCGTCCCGGGTTGTCGAGGGGGTGACAGGGGCCTCGGCCCGAACGAGTGGGGGGAGTATCCGTGGGTGACCGCGACTCGGAACGCGACGCAGGGTTCGCGGAGTTCGTGAGGGGGGCGCACGCGTCGCTGCTGCGGACAGCCGTCCTCCTGACGGGAGATCGGCATGCGGCCGAGGACCTACTGCAGGCGGCGCTGGTGCGGGTGTACGTGCGCTGGAACCGTTCGGCGGGCTGGGAGTCGCCCCAGGCCTACGCCCGCAAAGTGGTGGTCAACCTCTTCGCCACGTGGCGCAGGCGCCGTTGGAACAGCGAGGTCCCCAGCGGCGCGGAACACCACGTGACCGACGCGGGGGACATGGCCGACGGCGCGGCGAGACGGCTGCTGGTGGGGCGCGTGCTGGCCGCTTTGCCCCGTGCGCAGCGTGCCGTGGTGGTGCTGCGCTTCTACGAGGACTTGTCCGTGGAGCAGACGGCCGAACTGCTCGGCTGTTCGCCGGGGACCGTCAAGAGCCGGACCAACAGGGCTTTGGAACGGCTGCGCGCCTCAGGGGCGCTGGCCGAATACGCAGGAAGGAGTGCACGATGAGCGAGACGACCCATTCGGATGAGGAACTCCTGAGGCGGAACCTGCACGAGCTGGCCGCGGCGGAGGTCGGCACGGCGGGTTCCCCGCAGTCGGCCGTGCTGGTGGCCCGGGGCCGCCGGGCGTTGCGGCGCAGGCGGGTGGCCGCCGTCACGGCGAGCCTGGCGCTGGTGGGCATCGTGGGGGCGGCAGGGGCGTACGCGGGGCTGCTCGACGACCGGCGGGACGTGACCGTCGCCTCGCCCGGGGACGAGAAGCGGGCCGGGGAGGAGCGGGTGGTCTCCCTCCTCAAGGGGCTCCTCCCGGAGGGGAAGGTCACCGAGGTGAGTCCGGACGGGGAGGGCCTCGTGCTGGGCGCCTATCTGAAGGGTGTCGTCACCTTCGACGACGGCAAGGGCGCCGGGACGGTCTCCATGGCCCTGGGCCGGACCGACGACCCCTCCCTCGCCCTGGTCAGCCTGGCCGATTGTTCGGCGAAGCCCGGGACGGTCGGCCGGTGGGGACCCAAGGGAACGTGTACGGCCAGGAACCTGCCGGACGGCTCCCGCCTCCTGCTCACCCAGGGACGCGAGGCCCCCTACCGCGAACAGGATCCCGAGGTGTGGTCGGCACGGCTGACCAAGCCGGACGGCTCGACGCTCACCGTCACGGAGTCGAACGCGCCGGCCGGGAAGGGCGCGGCACCGTCCCGGGAGGATCCGCCGCTGACACAGGAGCAGTTGACGACCCTCGTCACGGCGGAGGAGTGGCGGCCGCTGCTGGACTCGTTCCCGCGCCGGGGTGGTGGGAACACGGATCCGGACGCCCCGTCCGGCTTCGAGCTCGTGAACACCTTCAAGCCGCTGCTTCCCCCACCCCTCAAGCTCGTCGGGAACGCGGGCGGCACGGGCCCCAGCGGCTACGTGCGTCTCCAGGTCGACGACGGGAAGGGCGGGGCCGCGGTCGAGGTCACCGTCGACCGCCGCGGAACGAACACCGGCGACCGGATGAGGATCGAGGAGCGGCAGGGCCCGGATCCCTGGAGTGACAAGGGGACCCTGCGCTGGTCGGTCACCGCGATCCGGCCCGGCGGCTTCCAGGTCACCATCACCGCCTACAACGCCCACCCCGTAGAGGGCGAACCCAGTCGCTCCACTTCCCCCCTGACGATGGAGCAGCTGAGGGACATCGCGAGCGACGGCGCCTGGGACCGGTACCGGTAAGCCGGACCCGCCCCCGTCGACGACGGCGGCCGACCGGGCAGGCGGCAGACCGCACCGCGGCCAGGGGGCGCGGCGCGGCCCGGTTGCCGGGGTGGACGAGTCACCCCGGCAGCCGCCCGGCGGCGCGGGCGCGGGGTGCGGGTCCCGGGGGCGCGGGTCCCGGGGGCGACGGTGTGGCTCCGCTCCCCCGCCGCCGGGGCCGGAGCCCTCCCCCTGGCCCCCGCCGGCTCGGGCCGGGTCCGGGTCCGGCGTGTTCCCCTCACCTCCACCCCTCCTCCGGTACTCGCCTTACCGGGGTGATCACAACGGGCTGGTCCGACACACTGGTTCGATGCAGCGCGAAGAAGAACGGCCGTTGTCCGGCGGCAACGTCAGTGCGGGTGTCGTCCGTGTCGGAGACACCGTCCGCCGCCCGACCGGACCGTGGACCCCCGCCGTGCACGCCTTGCTCACCCACCTTCACGAGGTGGGGTTCCGGGCGGCGCCCCGCCCGCTGGGCATCGACGACCGGGGGCGCGAGGTCCTGACCTTCGTGCCGGGACACGTGGTCTGGCCCGACCGGTTCTCCCTGCTCGAACCCGCTCGGCGACTGGCCCGCGTGGCCCGCCTGGTCCGGGACTTCCACGACGCCGTGCAGGACTTCACGCCACCGCCCGACGCTCACTGGCAGGTGCTGGTCCCGGCGGAGGGCGACGACATCATCGCCCACCACGACCTGGCGCCGTGGAACCTCGTGGCCGGTGGCGAGGGGCAGTGGGCCTTCATCGACTGGGACACCGCCGGCCCCGGTTCCCGCCTGTGGGACGTCGCGTACGCCGTGCACGGGTTCCTCCCGCTGTCCGCCCACCCCGACTGGCAGCACCCCGACGCGGCAGGCCGGCTGCGGGTCTTCGCCGACGCCTACGGCCTCGACGAGGCCGAACGCCGCCGGCTGGTCCCCCTGCTGGGGCGCCGTACGCGTTCCATGCACGACTTCCTGCGGGACCGGGCCGCCCAAGGCGTCCAGCCCTGGGCGGCCCTGTGGGCCGAAGGCCACGGCGACGCCTGGCGAAGCGACGCCGAGTACATCGAGCAACGCGAGGACCACTGGGAGCGCGCCCTGCTGTCCGGCTGAGGCCCCTCCGCGCCCGGCCCCCGGCGACGCCGTCCCCGACACGACCGCGAGGCGTCCTCCCCGTCTTCCCCGTCTCCGGCGGCACGGCCCGAGGAACGGCCGATGGACGCGGGCGCGGCCACATGGCGCGCCCCCGGTGGATCAGGTCCACCGGGACGATCGAGGTCCGCCCCGGCACCAAGGCACGGCCGCCTCCCGCGGCGCGGAAGGCGGTCGGCTCCGTCGCACCGGGTCAGGAACCGGCCCTGACCTCCTTCGTCGGGGGCGGGACCGCAGGCACAGGGCGCCGGGCAGCCGTCCGGCGGAGGCGGCGCGCATCCGGGTGGCCCTCCGGCCGGAAACAGTTCCCCGGCGCGTTCCCGACCGCGATAGTGGTGTCGTACACCCACACCGAGGAAGGGACGCGCCGCGATGGCACAGCAGGTCCGAGGGGTCGTGGCCCCGGGGAAGAACGAGCCCGTGCGGGTCGAGACGGTCATCGTCCCGGACCCTGGCCCCGGTGAAGCGGTGGTGAAGGTGCAGGCGTCGGGGGTCTGCCACACCGACCTGCACTACAAGCAGGGCGGCATCAACGACGACTTCCCCTTCCTCCTCGGCCACGAGGCGGCTGGTGTGGTGGAGTCCGTCGGCCCGGACGTCACCGATGTCGCCCCCGGCGACTTCGTGGTCCTCAACTGGCGGGCCGTCTGCGGCAGGTGCCGGGCCTGCCGGCGCGGCAGACCCTGGTACTGCTTCGACACCCACAACGCCACGCAGAAGATGACACTGGAGGACGGCACCGAGTTGTCGGCGGCGCTCGGCATCGGGGCCTTCGCCGAGAAGACCCTGGTCGCCGCCGGCCAGTGCACCAAGGTCGACCCGTCCGTCTCCCCCGCCGTCGCCGGTCTGCTCGGCTGCGGCGTGATGGCCGGCATCGGCGCGGCGGTCAACACCGGCCGGGTCGGCCGGGGCGACACGGTCGCCGTCATCGGCTGCGGCGGCGTCGGTGACGCGGCGGTCGTCGGTTCCCGCCTCGCCGGCGCCGCCCGGATCATCGCCGTCGACATCGACGACCGGAAGCTGGAGACCGCCCGTTCGATGGGCGCCACCCACACCGTGAACAGCCGCACCACCGACCCCGTCGAGGCGATCCGCGAGCTGACCGGCGGGTTCGGCGCCGATGTCGTCATCGAGGCGGTCGGCCGTCCCGAGACGTACCGGCAGGCGTTCTACGCCCGTGACCTCGCCGGTACGGTCGTCCTCGTCGGCGTCCCCACTCCCGAGATGAAGCTGGAGCTCCCGCTGCTCGACGTCTTCGGGCGCGGCGGCGCGCTCAAGTCGTCCTGGTACGGCGACTGCCTGCCGTCCCGCGACTTCCCGATGCTCATCGACCTGCACCAGCAGGGCCGCATCGACCTCGGCGCGTTCGTCACCGAGACGATCGGCCTCGGTGACGTCGAGGACGCCTTCGCCCGCATGCACGAGGGCGACGTCCTGCGCTCGGTGGTGGTCCTGTGATGGCCGCCCGCGTCGAGCACCTCGTCACCTCCGGCACCTTCTCGCTGGACGGCGGCACCTGGGACGTCGACAACAACGTGTGGATCGTCGGGGACGGCACGGAGGCGATCGTCATCGACGCCGCGCACGACGCCGACGCCATCCTGGCCGCCCTCGACGGCCGTGCGCTGCGGGCCGTCGTCTGCACCCACGCCCACGACGACCACATCGGTGCCGCCCCCGCCCTCGCGGCCGCGACCGGCGCCCCGATCCTGCTCCACCCCGACGACCTGCCGCTGTGGAAGCTGACCCATCCCGACCGCCATCCGGACGGCGAGCTCGCCGACGGGCAGACCCTCGCCGTCGCGGGAACCGACCTCACCGTCCTGCACACCCCGGGCCACGCCCCCGGCGCGGTCAGCCTGTACGCGCCCGACCTCGGCACCGTCTTCACCGGGGACACGCTCTTCGCCGGCGGCCCGGGCGCCACCGGCCGGTCCTTCTCCCACTTCCCGACGATCCTCGAATCGATCCGCGACCGGTTGCTCACCCTGCCGCCGGAGACCGTCGTCCGCACGGGGCACGGCGACACCACCACGATCGGTGCCGAGGCCCCACAGTTCGACGAGTGGGTCAGGCGGGGCCACTGAGCGGCGGCTCCGGACGGACCGCACCGGGGCGCCCGCGAAGAGGACGCCGGGGCGGAGGTCCCGGTGCGTGAGGCGCCCCGGGAGGCGGGCGCCTCACGCCGGACGACGTTCCACGCCCGCGTACGCGTGCGGGCGAGGACGTACGCGGCACTCCGCCGACCGGGGAAGGCGCCCGCCCCCTCCCGCGCGGGCCGAAAGGCCCCGACCCGCCCGGGCGCCTTCCGTGCCTGGTCGCCGGTCCGCGTACAGGCTTCCGCCGGCCGCCCGGCGGTGGCCCGGCACCGCGCCGCGACGTCCGTCGCCGACCGGCGGGACGGCGGATCACCCGCCGGGCCGGCCGGTGAAGTGGCCCATGCGCAAGGCCCCTCATTGTCCTACTCGGAGGTGCCGATGTCTGCGTACCGTCGCGGCCATGCCACCTCTGCTACCGCCCGCCGGCCCACGACGCACTCTCGCCCTGGCCCAGTTGAGCAACTCCGTGGGCGACGGCGCGTACTACGTCACCTCGGCCCTGTACTTCACCCACGTCGTCGGGCTCTCCCCCGGCCGCATCGGCCTCGGCCTCACCGCGGCCTGGGCCGTCGGCTCGGTCGTCGGGGTGCCGCTCGGCCGGGTCGCGGACCGCCGGGGCCCGCGCGGCACGGCGGTGCTGCTCGCCCTGGGGACCGGCGCGGCGGTCGCGTCCTTCCTGTTCGTACGGGACTTCCTGCCGTTCCTCACGGCCGCCTGCCTCTACGCCACCGCCCAGTCGGGTCTCGCCGCCGCCCGGCAGGCGCTGCTGGCGGGTCTGGTCGCCAAGGAGGAGCGCACAGGTGCCCTGGCCCACCTTCAGTCGACGCTCAACGCGGGCCTCGCCGTGGGCGCCGCACTCGGCGGGCTCGCGCTGTCCACCGGCACCAGGCGCGCGTACCTCGCGGTCTTCGCGGTCGACGCCCTGAGCTTCCTGCTCTGCGCGCTGGTCCTGCTGCGGCTGCCGGCCGTCGCGCCGGTTCCCGCCGCCCGGGACGCGAAGCTCGAAGTCCTGCGGGACCGGCCGTATGCCGTCGTGACCCTCCTCAACACCGTGCTCCTGCTGCGCATGCCGCTGCTCAGCCTCGGCCTGCCCCTGTGGATCACCGAGCGCACCGATGCCCCCGAGTGGCTCGTCTCCGCGCTCTTCCTCCTCAACACCGGTGCCGTGGTCCTCTTCCAGGTCCCCACCGCCCGCTCGGTCACCGGGCTCGACACGGCCACCCGCGCCATTCGCCGGTCCGGCGCGCTCATGGTCCTCACCTGCGCGACCTTCGCCCTCTCGGCGGGGGCCCCGCCCTGGGGCGCGATCGCCGCCCTGGTCGGCGGCTCGGTCCTCCTGGTCGCCGCCGAGATGCTCCAGTCGGCCGGTTCCTGGCAGCTCGGCTTCGACCTGGCACCGGTCGGGCGCGTCGGCGAGTACCAGGGCTTCTTCGGCACCGGCGTCACCGTCGCCCGTACGCTCGGACCGCTGGTGCTCACCGCGCTCCTCATGGGGATGGGCGCGGCGGGCTGGTTCCTGCTCGGGACGCTGTTCCTCCTGGCCTCGTGCGCGCTGGGGCCGGCGGCGCGGTGGGCGGCCGGAACGCGCCGGGAGCCGACCTCCGCGTTCCCCTCCGCGCAGGCCGTCTGAGCCCGGGGCCGGAGGCGGCTGGGCGGCTCGGCGGCTCGGCGGCTGGGAGAACGGCTACCGGGCGCGCGGTGCCGACTCGGCGTGCGCCGCCTCGATCAGGGCCTGGTGCGCCTCCCGCCGGGCGCACTCCGGTTCGTCCGCCTCCAGGCGCGTGCTCTGCCCGTCGGGTGCCGTCAGACGTGCGGGGTCGTGGTCGGGAACCTCGGAGCGGCCGGTAGGGCGGGCTCCGGGGACGTGACGGGGCGGCGCGGAAGCAGGCCGCCTGGGTCCGGAGCGCCGCGGCGAGGCTGCCGCAGGCCGCGACGCCCGGCGGCCCGTCCCCGGTGGCCCGTCCCCGGCGGTCCGGTCGAGCGGCTGCCCGCGCTCGACCGGCCACGTGCGGCGCTCGGACACCGCGCGGCTCGCAGCGGGGCCCGCACCGCGCGTCAGCCGGTCTCTTCGGCCGCTCCCCAGCCTGCGGACGCGACGTGAGTGGTCCCGCCCCGTCACCCACCCCCAAGACCGCGCGGGTCAGGCGGTGGCGCCGGGGCCGGGCGGGATGTGGACGGTCATGATCAGGTGGCAGGTCTCCGTGCCGGCGCCGCGGTAGGTGTGGGCGGCGTCGCCGTCGAAGGTGGCGGTCTGTCCGGCTTCGACGGGATGCTCGGTGCCGTCGACGACCAGGGTCATCCGGCCGGAAGTGACGCTGACGGTCTCCACGACACCGGCCTGGTGGGGGTGGCTGGGATACTCCTCGCCCGGTTCCAGGCGCCAGCGCCAGACCTCGACCGGGGCGGGACCGGAGGTCGTGAGCATGAGCCGCGCCTCGCTGCCCTTGGCTCCGGTCCACAGCGGTATCACGGCGTCGGCGGTCACGACGCGGACGCGGCCTTCGGCCGGCCCCTCCATCAGGGCGGACACCGAGACGCCGAGGGTGTCGGCCAGCCGGACCAGGGTGGAGAAGTTCGGGTTGCCCTGGGCCTTCTCCAGCCCGACCAGGGCGCCCTTGCTGACCCGGGCGCGCTGGCCGAGTTCGTCCAGGGACAGGCCCGCGCGCTTGCGGGCCGCCCTGACGTTGTGCGCGAGTGTCCGCAGGGCTGCCTCTGTCTCGGCCATCCGATCACCATCCTCACCAGTGGACCACTTCACTGAACCGTCCGGTCGTTTGGTTGACACAGGGCGGTCGATTCGTTGTACGGTTTGGTCGTTCCATTGAAATAGTAAGGGATGTACATACCGTGATCGCTCTGCTGCTGGCCCTGGGCAGCTCCCTCGCCTACGGATGCGCCGACTTCCTCGGCGGCCTCGGCGCCCGCAAGGCCCACGTCCTGCGCACCGTGATGATCGCGGCCCCGGCCTCGCTCGCGGTCGAGCTGCTGCTGTGGCCGTTCCTCGGCGCCTCGTTCAGCTCCGGCGCCCTCGCCTGGGGCGCCGCGTCCGGCGTCGCCTCGGCCGCCGCGTTCGCCCTGCTGTACCGCACCCTGGCGATCGGCCCGATGAACATCCTCTCCCCCGTCACCGCGCTGGTGTCCGCCATGCTGCCCGTCGGCGTGGGCCTCCTCCAGGGGGAGCGCCTGGGCGCCGCCGGACTGGTCGGGCTGCCGCTCGCACTGGTCGCGGTGGTGCTGGTCAGCGCCGGACACGGCGCCGGCTCGGCCCGCCCGTCCCGTACGGCGCTGCTGCTGGCCTTGGGCGCGGGCGCCGCCATCGCCCTCCAACTGGTCTGCCTGCACCAGGCGCCGTCCGACAGCGGCGTGGCCCCGCTGATCATCGGCCGGGCGGTCTCCTCGGCCGTCACGCTGGCCGCGGCCGGGCTGGTGCACCGCAGGCTCGGGCCGGAGAAGCCCGCGTACGCGATATCGGCGACCGCCGGCGTGCTGGACTCGGTGGCAAACCTGCTGTTCCTGCTCGCCGCCCGCAGCGGGGACCTCGCCGTCGTCGCCGTGATCACGGCCCTCTATCCGGCCGGTACCGTCCTGCTCGCCCGCAGCGTGCTCGCCGAACGCATCCACCGGGGCCAGCTCGTCGGCCTGGGCACCGCCGCCGTCGCCGTCAGCCTCCTCGCCCTCACCTGAGCCGCCCCTCACCACCGCACGACCACTGCACGACCACCGCAAGGAGCACACCGCGTGTTCATCCAACCCTGGGACGCCGGCCTGGACGAAGCCGAATGGCAGGCCTGGATCGCCGACGGCCATGATTTCGGCCTCCTGAGCGTCAACGGCCCGCCCGGCCAGGCGCCCCTCGCCGTCCCCACCCACTTCACCTGCGACCCCGGCCACCTCCTGGTCCACCTCGCCCGCCCCAACCCCGCCTGGAAGGCGATCGAGGACGACCCGAACGTCCTGTTCACCGTCTTCGGCGACTACGCCTTCGTCCCCGGCCCCTGGCGCGCCAAGCCGGACACCCCGGCCGCCGACGGCGTTCCCACCAGCTACTACACGACCGTCCAGTTCACCTGCCGCGCGCACATCGTCGACGACCCCGAGGCCAAGGCCGAGCTGCTGCGCCGCCAGATGGCCCACTTCCAGCCCGACGGCGACCACGCCCCCGTCACCGTCGACCAACCCCCCTACGGGCGGCTGCTGCCCGGCATCCGGGGCCTGCGCCTGGAGGTCACCGACGTGAGGGCGAAGTTCAAGTACGACGACCAGAAGCCCGTCGAGCACCGCGCGGCCGTCGCCGGCCACCTCACCGAACGCGGCCGGGGCCTCGACCTCCCCGCCGCCCTCCAGCAGCGCCGCCGCCTGGACCGCATCGGCCCCTGGAAGCCCTGACCGCCCCGCCCCCCGCACGTACGTACGCGCGCACGCACGCACACTCGCAGGAACGGAAACCCCTCCCATGACCGTCTTCCGCCTCGCCCCCGCCGTCGCGGACGCCTTCCCCGACACCCTCATCGCCGTGGTCAGCGCCACCGGCCTGCGCGGCCACGAGCCCTGGCCCGACACCACCGCCGCCGTGGAGGAGTTGGAGCGGCAACTCGCCGCCGGCGCTTGGCAGCCCGCCGACGAGACCGATCCGCGCATCGAGGCGTGGCACACCGCCTACCGCTCCTTCGGCACCAACCCCCGCCGCGTCCGCCCCAGCGTCGACGCGCTCGGCCGACGCCTCGCCAAGAAGGGGTCCCTGCCGCGCATCAACCCGGCCGTCGACTCCTACAACGCCGTCTCCGTCCGTCACGGCCTGCCCGCCGGCGCCTTCGACCTCGACCACGTCACCGGCGACGTCGACATCCGCCACGCGGACGGCACCGAGTCCTTCACCCCGCTCGGCGAACCCGACACCGTCGAGAACCCCAAGCCCGGCGAGATCGTCTACACGGACGCCACCGGCGTCCTCACCCGCCACTGGAACCACCGCGACGCCCACCGCACGCGCGTCACCGAGGACTCCGTCCACGTCGCCTTCGCCCTGGAAACCCTCCGCGCCACCCACGACGGCCACCTCCTCAAGAGCGCCGCGAGCGAACTGCGGGACCTCCTCGCGCCGCACGCCGGACAGACCGCCGTGCACTACCTCAGCCCGGCACAGCCACGGGCCACCGTCTGAGCTCCCGCCTCCCTCGGGCACCCGTCGATCCCACCCCCGCGTCCCGGACCGTGCCCGGGGCGGACCGCGGGTGCCCGGGGGAGGCGACGGGTCAGGGCCGTGGGCGTACGACGGTCAGACCGCACCGGTACGGCTCGTCGAGCTCGCCGTCGGGGAAGATCCGCGCCAGCGCGGCGCGGTTCGCGTCGAGGAGCCCGGCCCGCTCGACGGGGTCCATGACGGCGAAGTGCGAGTGGGTGGCGAGGTTGCGGATGTGCTCCTCGACGGTGACGCGGCGCGCCCACGCGACCTCGCGGGTGGACACCTCGACGGGAAACGGGACGAGCAACTCGTTCACGGTCATCGGGAAGTCGCGGGTGAAGGGCGCGAGGCGGGCGTCCTCCGCCGCGACCCAGGGGACGCGGAGGTCGGCCTGGTTCCACCACAGGGTCAGCACGCCGTGCGGGCGCAGCACGCGCAGGGCTTCGGGGACGGAGCGGTCCGGGTCGGTCCAGTGCCACGCCTGGGCGTAGGCGATCACGTCGAAGCTGCTGTCGGCGAAGGGTAGGTGGTCCCCCTCGCCTCGTACCAGCGGGATCTCCGGCGCGGCCCGGCGCAGTTCCGCGGCCATACCGGCGCCCGGCTCCAGGGCGACGACCCGGGCGCCGCGATCGCGCAGCAGCCGGGTGGCGATACCGGTGCCGGCCCCGCAGTCCAGCACGTCGGCTCCGGCCAGCGGTCGGCCGGCGAGCTCCTCCACGGCGTCGAAGAGGGCCGGCGGATAGGCCGGTCGGGCGGCGGCGTACTGCGAGGCGACGGTGTCGAAGGACAGGGCGCGGGCCCGGTTCACGTGGGATGCCATACCGGTGATCCTTCCGGGTGGAGGGCGAAGTGCCAATGGCGCACGGCACAAGCGGCGACCGGCACGCGCGGTGGGCGGGCCCGGCGGCACGCGCGGCTGCGGGAGGGCGGGCCGTCTCGTCTGCGGCTCCGAAACCGCTACGCCTCCGTACCGCTGTCATGGGACGGGGCAGGCACCTTCCGGCCCGTGGCCGGGTGCCGGTCGGACGCTGCGTGCGGGGTGCCGGACGCGACCGCAACGAACGACCGGTCGCCGACGGCTGCGGCTTCCTTCGGTGCGCCCGGTGCCGTCACCGGGCAGCGACACGATTCGGTCACCTTGGGTGGACGTTCGATGAACCCGGCGCGACGATCAGCAGGTCAACGACCCTCCACCAGGCGGTCGCGCTCGGCCCCCGAGGCGTTTCCCCTTGCGCGCGCGGAGGCGCGGACCCGTCCTGAGCTGCCAGAACGATCGTTCGGTAGCCGGTAATCGAACGAGATGTCTGTAAATCGGTGACGAACATGCGCAGCTCCTTCACTTCGTAGAGACTCGGCGGCGACCAGTCGGCAGTACGCAGGCAACTGCTTTCGATTTCCTACGCATTGAAAGGACGTCATCGTGCGTCACCGCATCGCCGCCGTCTCCGCCGCCGCCCTCCTGACCCTGGCGGGCGCCTCCGGCGTCGCGCAGGCCCAGCCCTCCAGCCTGTACGCCCCCTCCGCGGTCGTCCTGACCGTCGCCAAGGGCGGGGTCGAGGGTGAGGCGACCGTCGTGCGGGCCGCCACCCTCAGTTGCGCACCGACCCCCCGGGGCACGCACCCGGACCCGCAGGCCGCCTGCGCCGAACTGGCCGCCGCGGCCGGTGACTTCGGCACGCTCCTGGCCTCCCCCGACCCGGACCGCGTCTGCCCGATGCACTACGACCCCGTCACCGTCACCGTGGACGGTGTCTGGCAGGGCAGCCGGGTCTCCTGGAAGCACACCTTCTCCAACGCGTGCCTCATGTCCGCGACCCTGAACGGCACTTCCCTCTTCGCCTTCTGACGCGTCCGTCCGGACCACCCTGCCCGTGCGTCCGCCCCCGCCCTCTCCCCGGGCGGGGGCGGACGCGCGTTCCCGCGCCGAGGGCACCAGCACGGCGGCCACCCGGTGGCACGGCAGGCGGCACGGGGGCCCGGTGGCGGCCCACGGCCCGGCGGTCATGGCCCGGCGGTCACGGTCCGCACCACTTCACGAGCAGGCGAACCAGACCGCGTCGTAAAGACGTTGGCCGACCGAGCGACCTCGCCCGTGCTGCCGCCGAGACCCGGAGGAGCAACGGAACCGGCCCGCGCCCCACGACTGCGCCACCACCCTGCCGGCGTTGTCCGGCAGGACGCTTCGCTCCCACCGGGCGCTCGGCCCGGCTTCGCCGGTCCACGGGATACCGGTCCCCCGCTCCTCGCCCTCGGCCGGAACGCCCTGTCCGGTCCGGGGGGCCGCGCCCTCGCCTCGCTCGTCCCGGAGGAGACCGCGGTACGGCTGCGGGAGCCGCTGTTCCCCTGCTTCCGCGTGCGTCCTCGTCCGACCGCTCACGATCCCCCGCCGCACCCGCCCCCGCCCCCTCCCCCGCATCCGCCGCCTCCGGCGTCGCCTCCGCCGCACGCGCCGGCGTCCCCGAACGCGCCCCAGTCGGCGTACGCACCGCTCCAGGCGGCGCCGGTGCCGTCGCCGTAGGGGCTCTGCCGGGCCTTCCAGGTCTCCGGCGTGACCAGCTCCCGCAACGCGGGATCCCGGGAGGCGGCCAGGCCGTCGAGGGCCACGGCGCCCAGGGGGGTGGCAGCGAGGGTGGTCAAGGCGTCCGTCGGGCGGGAGGGAGCCAGGCACCCGTGTTCGGCGCGCAGGGTGTCGAGCTGCGACTGGACGCGGTACGGCACCTGTGTCCCCACCGGCCTGATGAGCCTGGCCGGTACGGCGGCGACGACGGACAGGGCCAGGCCGGCCCACCAGCGGTGAGGCGCACCGACGGTGAGCTCGTACACGGTCAGCGTCACCGGGAGCGCCGCCGACCACCACAGCAGGCGCCGGGCGCGGTGCTGCCCGCCCCGCAGGGAGGGGGCGACCAACAGGCCCTCCGCCCGCAGGCGGTCGCCGACGGACCGCACCGCGCGGCTCGTGGCGGCGCGGCCGACCAGCTTGCCGAGGCGTTCGGCGCGGGAGACGCCCGCCGCCTCGACGAGCGCCTTCTCGATGCCGTCCGTCGTGTCGGCCGCGTACAGGTCGTCGTGGAGGGTGACCGTGCCGTCCTCGGCGACGGACAGCCGGCCCTCCCGTTTCATCCGGAACAGCACTGTCGTCACGACCCGGCGCGGTCCGCCCGCCAGGAAGGCCAGTTCCTCGGCGGAGAGGTCCTCGCGGACCTTCACGCCGCCCTTCAGCGCCGCCGCGATCCTCGCGGCGGCGGCGAGGCGGTACCCGATCGCGCCAGTCGTCAGGATGAGCGCGGCGAGATAGATCCGTTCGTGGAGCATCGTCGTTCCCCCGTAGTCCCCGTTTCCCCAACGGGGTTGTCCCCGGAGCGGGAGATCGGCAAGCCCACCGGCGACGGGCCACCGCGCCGGGTCCCCGGGGGTGGACGACGACGGCCGCCGGGACGACGACCGCCCCCAGGCCAAGAGCCATACGGTGGCGGCGGGCGGGCGCGTCCGGCGCGGTACGGGGTTGCGGTCCCGGGAGACGCCGCGCTTCCCGGCAGCGGTGCGGGCGGCCCCCGGCGCGGGCCCGCGTCTGCGTTTGCGCCCGTGCGGGGTCCTTACGCGCTGTGCACGATCTGGATCAGGTTGCCGCAGGTGTCGTCCAGGACCGCGGTGGTGACCGCGCCCATCTCCAGCGGCTCCTGGGTGAACCGCACCCCGAGCTCGCGCAGCCGGTCGAACTCCGCCCGTACGTCGTCCACGGCGAAAGAGGCGGCCGGGGTGCCGTCCTGGGCCAGCGCCTTCTTGTACGGCGGCACCGCGGGATGGCCGGAGGGCTCAAGCAGCAGTTCGGTCCCGTCGGGGTCCTCCGGCGAGACCACGGTCAGCCACCGGTCCGTGCCCAACGGCACGTCGTGCTTCTTCACGAAGCCCAGCACGTCGGTGTAGAAGCGCAGCGCCTTGTCCTGGTCGTCGACGAAGACACTGGTCAGATGGATCTTCATGGGGTGCTCTCCGGGGGATCGGGCCTGAGCCATCGGGTCATGACGCGCTCAAGGGGTTCGGTGTTCAGGTCGTGGAACTTGTAGCGGCCCTGGCGCCTCGAAACGACCAGACCCGCGGACTCCAGTACGGCCAGGTGCTGGCTGATCGCCTGGCGGGACAGCCCCAGACCGTGCTTGGTCACCAGCCGTGCGCAGATCTCGAACAGGGTCTGACCGTCCCGTTCCACCAGTTCGTCGAGGATGCGCCGACGGGTGGGGTCGGCCAGCGCCTTGAAGACATCCTCCGTCATGCCCCCACCATAGGCAAGTATCGACTTGCCTATCAAGTGAACCGCCGCCGTTGCCCGATCGGACGGCGCCGACGCGGCAGGACCGCTGCGCGGGTACGGGTTCCCGCCCTCGACGCGCGCGGAGACGGCGCACGGCGCGGCGAGGAGCGCGCCGGCGCGGAGCCCGGTCGGGCCGGAGCACCGGGCGGAAGAGGAGCGCGTGACATCCCGCCGGACGGTCGTTGAACCGGACGGTCACGCAGCACGGAGAAGCCCCGGGCGACGAGCGTGCGCCCGGGGCTTCGCGCTGCCGCCGCGTCCGGGGCCGGACCGGCCGCTTCGCTCGTTCGATCGGACGGACGGCCGGTCGGCCGGTGACGGGCCGGCCGTCCAGGAGGACGTGGACACGGCCCCGGCGTCCCCCGCGTCGGCCGCGTGACCGCGTCGGCGACCCGTTCCGCCGGGCCCACGGCGGCGGTGTGCCTCGCCCGGCGTGCCGGGACAGCCCCCGCCCATGCCTCCCCCCGGCTCGCGGTTCCGGCCGACGACGGCGCTGCGGTCGCCCGCGCCGTGGTGGGGCGGACCGGACCGCCCCCGCCCGGCCCGGTGGCGTCCCGTACACCGGGCAGGGGTAGTTTCTCCGCCACCATGTCCGGTTTTGTACAGTAGGGGGAGTCTCGCCCGCCCCGGCGCGAGCGCCGGCGGACGGCTCGTAGCGGAGGCCGCCGTCCCGTCCGCCCCCTGTTCGGCATCGGAGCTCCCGAGGTGGTCATGCGGCATCGTCCCAGGGGTGCGGACGGCGATCAGGCGGGGCTGTTCTCCCTCGACGACCTGGCGGCGGCCGGGGGCGGCGACGGGCGGGCAGCGCGGAGCCGCGCCTTCCGGGACTCGCCGGAGGCCCGCAGGATGCTCGACGTGAGCGAGATCCACGCGGAGCCGGCCGCGGCGGCGTCGCACCGCGGCCGGCAGATCATCGCCCGCTTCCCCGGGGCCCGGGTGCTGGAGACGGACTCGCACTGGCGCATCCCCCGGCTGCACGGCGACGAGGGCAACGCCGAGCGCTGGGTGCGGGTCAAGCGCCAGACGCTCGTGCTCGGCGAGCGCTCCTCCCTCACCACGCGGCCCAACGGCAGGTCGGCGGACTGGATCGCGCCCGGGCTCAGCAACGGGTGCGCGATGGCCTGCGCGTACTGCTACGTGCCGCGCCGCAAGGGATACGCCAACCCGATCACCGTCTTCACCAACGTCGAGCAGGTCGTCCGGCACATCGCCCGGCACGTCGCCGCGCAGGGCACCAAGCCCGAGCCGAACCAGTGCGATCCGCGGGCGTGGGTCTACGACATCGGTGAGAACGGCGACTGCTCGGTGGACGACCTGATCTGCGACAACACGGCGGATCTGATCGAGGCGTTCCGCCACTGGCCCACGGCCAAGGCGTCCTTCGCGACCAAGTTCGTCAACCCGGACCTGCTGGAGCTGGATCCTCGGGGCCGCACCCGCGTCAGGTTCTCGCTGATGCCGCCCGCCGACTCCCGGACGCTCGACATCCGCACCAGCCCCGTCGAGCGGCGCATCGCCGCCGCGGCGGACTTCCTCGACGCCGGGTACGAGGTCCACTTCAACCTCTCGCCCGTCGTGGTCCGCCCCGGCTGGGAGGAGGACTGGGCCGAGCTGCTGCGGCAACTGGACGACGTGGTGCCGCGCCGGGTCAAGGAGCAGGCGCAGGCCGAGGTCATCATGCTGACCCACAACGACCGCCTGCACGAGGTGAACCTCGGCTGGCACCCGCGCGCCGAGGAACTGCTGTGGCGCCCCGACATCCAGCAGCCCAAGCGGTCCCAGAACGGGGACTGGAACGTCCGCTACCGCAACGCCGTCAAGTCCGCGTCCCTGGAGACCCTGCGCGGGCTGATCGAGGCCCGGGCCCCCTGGCTGCGCGTCCGGTACGCCTTCTGAGCACGGTCGTACCGGCGCCGACCACCGCCCGCGGACCGGTCCCGCCCGGTGGGGCGGCCGGCCGAACCACACGGTCCGGTCGTGGTGGAGCACGGGCCCCGAGGGCGTCACGACCGGCCCTCCTGCCCTGCACCCCCCTTTCACCGCATGCGTGAACCCGGCGGGCCGCATGCCGGAGCGGTGACCGGGCCCCGCCCTTCCTCCCGCAAGCGTTCGTTCCGGTGGCGGGGAGGCGGGCGGACGGCTTCGCGGGCATCGGGGTGCGGCTCGCCGGGGGCCACCCCTGGCCGTACTTCCGGAACCGGGAGGGGCGGTCTCCCGCCGCGCGGCTCGGTGCGGTCGGGCCCGGCGGGGAGGGGGGCGGGGTCGGGAGTCAGACGGCGTCGGCGGCCGGGCGGATGGTGAAGACCTGGTCCAGGCCGACGATGGCGAGGACGCGCATCAGGTTGGGGGGCACGGCGGCCAGGGCGATGTCGGCGTCGGCTGCCTGGGCGTGCTGGCGGGCGACGAGGAGGGCGGTGATCCCGGTGGAATCGCAGAATTCCAGACCGGACAGATCGATGACCAGGCACTGGCCCCTCTCCAGGGGAAGTTGCTCGACCTGTCGGCGCAAGGCGGTGGACTGGGCGTAGTCGAGTTCGCCGGCCACGTGCAGGACGGGTCCGGTGGCGGTGTCGCGGTGGGTGATGTTCAGCGGGCTCATCGTGGGTTGTTCGTCGCCGGGGGGAGGCTGGGGTGGGTGGCGGGGACGCCGAGGGCGAGCAGGGCGGTGTCGTCGTCGAGGCCGTCGCCGAAACTCTTCAGCAGGCCGGTCAGCGCGGTGATCGTTTCCTGGGGGGTGGCGGGGGCTCGGTCGGCGGCGAAGGCGAGCAGGGCGTCTTCGCCGTACAGGTTGCCGCGGTCGGGGCCGGTGCGGGCCTCGGTGAGGCCGTCGGTGTAGAGCAGGAGCGTTTCGCCCGGGGCGAGGGTGGTCTCCGCGGTGCCGATGGGAGCGGTGGGCAGGATGCCGATGAGCAGCCCGCCGGGGGCGGGCAGGAAGTCGGCGCGGCCGTCGGCGCGCAGGACGAGGGCGGGGGGATGGCCGCCGGAAGCGAGGCGGACGGTCGTGTGGCCGAGCTCGGTGGCGGGTTCGACGATGCCGAAGACGCACGTGCAGTAGCGGGGGTCGCCGCCGGCGGCGTACCGCTCGTGCAGGACGGCGTTCAGTGTGGTCAGGGCCGCCGCGGGCTCGGGGTCGTGAAGGGCGGCGGCGCGCAGCGTGTAGCGGGTCAGTGAGGTGAGGGAGGCGGCCTGGGGGCCCTTGCCGCACACGTCGCCGAGGAAAAACGCCCAGCGTTTGCCGTCGAGGGGGAACAGGTCGTAGAAGTCGCCGCCGAGCCGGTCGGCCGAGGCGGTGTGGTAGTAGACGGCCGTCTCCAGCCCGGGTACGTCCGGCAGCGAGGTCGGTACGAGGGACTGCTGGAGCACGGCGAGCGCGTCGGCCAGCCGGGCCCGGTCGGCCTCGGCCTGCCGACGGGCCTCCTCCGCTTCCGCGCGCGCCCGCTCGGCCTCGGCGCGGGCCTGCTCGGCGTCCTGGCGGCGGCGCAGCAGTTCCTCTTCGTAGGCGCGGCGGTCGGAGGCGTCGAAGACGGTGGTGCGGATCAGCAGCGGCTCGCCTTCGCTGCCGTGCTTGACCAGTGAGGAGACCAGCACCGGCAGCCGGCCGCCGCCGGCGGTCTTCATCTCCAGGGCGATGCCGCGCAGCTCGCCCTGCATCCGCAGCAGGGGCGCGAAGTGGGTCTCGTGGTACAGCTTCCCGCCGACGGTGAGCAGGTCGGTGAACCGCTTGCGTCCCACCACGGCCTCCCGTGTGAGGCCGAGCAAGTTCAGCAGCGTGGTGTTGATCTTGGCGATGGTGCCGTCCATCAGGGTGGAGAGGTAGCCGCAGGGAGCCGACTCGTACAGTTCCTCGATGCTGTCCTCCAGCAGTGTGGTGAACGCCACGTCCATGTCCGCGTCGCCCCCGGTGCCGGACGGTTCCGGCTCCTCGTCCACGCGGCACATCACGGCAGGTCCGCCAGGAAGGCGAGGATCGCTTCCGCGGTGGCCTCCGGGGCGCTCAGCTGCGGGCAGTGGCCGGTGGCGTCCAGCGTGACCAGGTGGGAGGAGGGGATCGCGGCGTGGACATAGGCGCCGACCTCGCGCGGCGCGATCACGTCCTGGGAGCACTCCAGCACCAGCGTCGGCACCGTCACGTCCTTCAGGTCGTCGCGGCTGTCGGTCAGGAACGTGGTGCGGGCGAAGACGCGGGCGATGTCGGGGTCGGTGGCGCAGAAGCTGTTGGTCAGTTCCTGACCCAGCTCCGGCCGATCCGGATTGCCCATGATCACCGGAGCCATCGCGGAGGACCAGCCGAGGTAGTTCGACTCCAGTGACGCGAGCAGCTCGTCGATGTCCTCCGGGCTGAAGCCGCCGCGGTAGCCGTCGTCGTCGATGTAGCAGGGTGAGGGCGCCACCATCACCAGCGCCCCGATCCGCTCCGGGGCCGCCTGCGCCGCCAGGACTCCGACCATGGCGCTGACCGAGTGCCCCACGAACACCGCCCCCTCGAGGTCCAGCTCCTCGCAGACCTCCACCACGTCCTGGGCGTACCCCTGGAGCGAGGAGTACCGCTCCGGGTCCCACGCCGACAGGTCCGAGCCGCCGGCACCGACGTAGTCGAACAGCACCACCCGGTACCGCTCCGCCAGCGCCGGCACGATCAGCCGCCACATGTTCTGGTCGCAGCCGAACCCGTGCGCCAGCACCACCACCGGTCCGTCGACGGGGCCGGTGGTCGTCACGTTGTTCCTACGGTGGATGTACATACCCACCATCCTCACATCCGGCCGGAGTCGCCCGACAGGCGGTTCACCACTACCCCACATCCCGCGCGCCCTACGCACCGGCGCGGCCCCTGTCCGGCGCGCCCCCGGCGGGGGCGGCGAGCCCCCGCGGGGAGGCGGATCGCCCGGGGCTGCGGGGCTCGCCCGGGCCCCGGCTGTCCGGCGGGGGCCCGGGGGCCACCGGGGGGCCGACCGTGCGGGCGGCCCGGAGGGGCGGTTCCCGGCGTTCGCCTTCGGGCGGTGCCGGTTCCCGTTCCCCCGAGGAGCGGGTGGGGGACGGGCCGCAGCAGTTCCCGCTGCCGCTTCCCCGGTCTCCGGAAGCGGCAGCGGCCCCGGGCCGCCCTGGGGGCCGGTCGGGCCCTGACGGATCGCGGCGGGCCGCCCTGGGCTCCGGCCCTCGGGGGGACAGCCGCTCCGCCCCCGTCCTGGAGGGCCCGGCGGCAGGCCCGGGCCGGCGTCCACCGCCCCGTCCACGGCCCGGGCGACCCGGTGGCGCCGCCCTTCACGGCCCCACCGGCGGAACCCCTTCGGGTGGCGCGGGCCGGAACGTCGCCGCAGTACGGCCCGGGGACCGTCAGGACGTCCTGAGCAACATCGCGACGGCCGCGCGCGCATGGCGGGCCGGAGCCGGGTCGCCGGTGATGCCGGCGGTCACGATCGCCCCTTCGGCGAGCAGGAAGACCGGTTCGACCGCCGTCGCCCCGGCAGCGCGGACCCATCCGGCGATCTGGTCGTGGAACGCCCGCTTGTGCGACCGGACCTCGGCGAGGACCGCTTCGGACGACGAGCCAAGTTCGCCGTGGGCGTTGACCCAGGCGCATCCGCGGAAGCCCGGTTCCGCGAACCACTCGGCGAGCCAGTCGAAGACCGCGAGTACGCGCTCGCGAGGCTCCGGGAACTGTTCCACGTGGGCGGCCAGGTCCCCCCTCCACCGCCGGTCGCGGCGTCGGAGCACCGCCACCACGAGGTCCTCCTTCGCGGCGAAGAGGCGGTAGATCCGTTTCAGCGGCAGACCGGAGGCCGCCCGGACCTGGTCCATTCCGACCGCCTGGATGCCCCGCTCGTAGAAGAGGCCCTCCGCCGTGTCGAGCAGCGCTTCGCGGTCCAGGCGGGCCTGTTCTTCGGTGATCGGCGCGGGCATCCGGACTCCTTGACGTAGAGAACGATCGTTCTCTACCTTAGGCCCCACCGATGGAGAACGACCGTTCTCAACTTGAGGAGGCCGCAGTGCCGGAAGATCGCCCGCCCTACCCGCCCTTCACCCGGGAGACGGCCCTGCGGAAGGTCCAGGCAGCCGAGGACGCGTGGAACACCCGTGACCCCCAACGGGTGGCACTGGCCTACACCCCGGACTCGACGTGGCGGAACCGGGACACGTTCGTCAACGGCCGCGAGGAGATCGTCCCTTTCCTGAAGCGGAAGTGGGAGCGCGAACTGGACTACGCGCTGCGCAAGAGCCTGTGGGGGTTCAGCGGGAACCGGATCGCCGTCCGGTTCCAGTACGAGTGGCACGACGCGGGGGGCCAGTGGTGGCGCAGCTACGGCAACGAACTGTGGGAGTTCGACGAGCGCGGCCTCATGCGGCGCCGCGAGGCGAGCATCAACGACGTGGCCATCACGGAAGCCGAGAGGCGCATCCGCGGCCCCCGGCCCACGAGCGAGTACGGGATCGACATCCCGATCCGGTAGGTCCCGTCGCCATGCCGTTCCGGGGCGGTGGACGCGGGCGGCACGACCGGCCGGGCCCGCCGTGCCCGTGGTCCGCGGGCGGAGAACCGTGCGCTCCGCACCGGCGCGCCCCGTCCCCCGAGGGTCGACGTCGCCTCGCGGACGAGGCCGGCCGCCCGGCGGGCGGGCCGGGCACGGCAGCGGCGGCCCGCTGAGGACGGCGTGGCGGGCCCCGCTGAGGACGGCGTGGCGGGCAGCGGGCAGCGGGCAGCGGGCAGCGGGCAGCGGGCAGCTGGCAGCGGGCAGCGGGCAGCGGGCAGCGGGCAGCGGGCAGCGGGCAGCGGGCAGCGGGCAGCGGGCAGCGGGCGAACGGCTGGACGCCGCCGGCGATACGGCGGCGACGTCAGAACCACCGGCCTGCTTCGGCCGCCGGGGCCCGTACCGCCGCCCCCTCCCCGGCGTGGCGCTCCCGGTTCAGACGGTCGCGGTGGCCGCCGCCGGTTCACCGTGCCGCGTGAAGCGCGGATGACGGGCCCACCCGGCGCCCGCCCGGCGCCCGCCGCCGATCGGCGCCCCTCCCCCGCGACTGCCGGAGGGGAGAAGGGCCCCCCCTTCCCCGCCGCGAGATCGACTCCGTACGGGGCCACGGGATCTTTCTTCGCCGGGCGTCGGAAAAGCCGGCGCGGGAGCGCTCCCACCCTGGAATCGTGAGACGCGTGAAGAGAGAACCGTTCATACGCCCCTACCGGCCGTCCGACCGCGCTGAGCTCGCGGACATCTGTGTCAGAACGGCGCACGAGGGCCGGGACTCGTCGTCCCTCTATCCCGATCCGGAGCTGATGCCCTCGATATTCGCCTATCCGTACGTGGAGTTGGAGCCGGGGTTCGCCTTCGTCCTGGACGACGGCGCCGGCAACGCTGTCGGGTACGTGTTGGGCGCTCCGGACACCGCCGCCTTCGTCCGGCGGTTCCGCACCGAGTGGCTCCCCCGGGTGGCCGCGCGGTACCCCGCCCCCGTGGGAGGGGCCCGCACGCCGACCGAGGAGATGATCGGACTGCTGCACACGCCGGAGCGCATGGTCCGGGACGAACTGGCCGCGTTCCCCGCCCACCTGCACATCGACCTGCTGCCGCCGTGGCAGGGCCGGGGATACGGCCGTGCCCTGATGCGGACCCTTCTGGACGCACTGCGGCGGCAGGGGGTTCCAGCGGTGCACCTCTGCATGGTGCGGGCGAACGCACCGGCCAGGGCCTTCTACGACCGTCTGGGGTTCCAGCCCCTGGCGGTACCCGACCCCGCCCCCCTCTGGTACCTGGGCAGGTCGACGACGACCCCTCTCTGAGAGCCGGCCCCCCTCTGGGGGCCGGCGCCCCCGAGGCGCCGCCTCGGCAGACGGCCGGGGGCGGCGCGGCCGGGACCTGGCACCCGAACGGCCACGCACGCCCCTCGCCGGCCGGGGCCGCACCGCTTCGGAGCCCGGCGCCTCCTCACGCGGCGGCACGAGGAGCAGCGGAGGCGGCCTGGCGGGCGCAGCGGCAGCCGGCGCCGAGCCTCCCGCGACCGCTTCCGCCGACCACCCGGCAGGGCTGGCCGCACTTCGCCACCAGCCCGCCGTCCGCGCCGCCCGAGCCCGGCGCGGCGGCTGGCTGCACGGCGGTACGGCTATGGCTCCGGCTCCGGCTCGGCGTCAGGACTTCGGCGCGTCGGGGTCTTCCTCCGCCGACGGAAGACGGCTGTGCCCCTCCGCCCAGTTGTTCACCCAGCCGCACACTCCGCACGCGTACCGGCCGTTCAACCCGGACACCTGCGATCCGCACGCCCCGCACACCGTCGTCGTGATGTCCGGCGTCGTCGACGGCACCACAGTCGACTCACCGCTCTGCTCGGATTCCCACCTACTGATCATCGCCACCGGACCCTACCCCCTCCCGTCGGCGGAACCGGCGGACCGGGGCCGCTGCCGACCGGCATCGGCAAGAGCGCGCTCCGCGCACCGGACGAGTACGTCACCCCCACCGTCGACGTGACGCCCCGGGCGGGCCCGCGAGGGGCGCGCGATCCTCGCGCACCAGGGCGAGATCGCGCGCGAGCGCCCCCTGCCCGGAATCCCCGCCCGTCTGCCCGAGGAGGCCCGCCGCGAGGTCATCTCCACCGAGGAGCGCGCCCGGCGCCCCGTCCCGTCCCGGGCGGTCCGCATCAGCTCCTCCCCTGACGGCGCCGACCCTCGCGTCCCTCCCCGTCCCCACCTGGTCCGGCAGGGGGCGGCGCATCCGACACGAACGCGCATTCGCCTGCTTCGGGGGCTCCTGGGCTACATTGGGGCGTCCTGCCACAGGGGGTGTGATGCCGCAGATCGAGCTTTCGTCGGGGTCCGTCGACTACCAGGACACCGGTGGTGACGGGCCGGTGCTGGTGCTCTGCCACGGCATGCCGATGAACGAGACGCAGTGGCGCAAAGTGGTGCCGCTGTTGAGCGGGTACCGCTGCATCCTCCCCACGCTCCCCCTCGGCGGACATCGCCGGCCGATGGCCCCTGACGCCGATCTGTCCCAGCGCGGTGTCGCACTGCTCGTGGGGGAGTTCATCGAGCGGCTCGGCCTCGACGACGTGACGCTCGTCCTCAACGACTGGGGCGGCGGCCAGTTCCTCGTGTCGGAAGGAAAGGCCCAGCGGATCGCGCGCCTGGTGCTGGTGGCCTGCGAGGCGTTCGACAACTTCCCTCCCGGGCCCGCCAAAGCGGCGGCCGTCGTGTGCAAGGTGCCCGGCGGCGTCTGGCTGCTGACGCGGCTCATGCGCATCCCCGTGTTCCGGAACAACCGCAACGGATACGGCGGGATGAGCCTGCGCGGGGTCCCGGACGAGATCATGGACGACTGGTTCGCCCCCGTCACCCGCAGCAAGGCCATCCGCAGGGACTTCGCCAAGTTCGCCACCTCCGCGCCCAAGCGCGAGACCCTGCTGGCCTGGAGCGAGCGACTGCGTGGCTTCGACCGGCCGGTACTGGTCGTCTGGGCGACGGAAGACAGGTTGATGCCCCGCGAGCACGGCCGTCGGCTGGCGGAGCTGTACCCGCAGGGCCGGCTGGTCGAGATCTCCGACTCGTCCACCCTCGTTCCCGAGGACCAGCCCGAACGACTCGCCGAAGTGCTCACCGACTTCCTGATCCGAACCGGAGCGGAGCCGGTCCGCCCCGCGGGCTGAGCCGAGGGGTAGCCGTCGCGGCCGGCGCCCCCGGGTCACCGGGGACCGCGCAGGCCAGGGAGGTGGTCGGCGGCACCGTGCCACCGTGCCCGACAGTGACGCGGCCCGCCTCCAGTCCGCCCACGGACACCGCTGCGGCGGGCACCGGGGACGGGCCCCGGAGACGGTGCCGGCCGGCGCGCGGGCCGATCCCGGTCCCCTCCGCCCCGCCCTGGCCTGGCCACCCGTCCCGGGCGCGTGTCGACCCGGTACGTACGGCCGCCGGGCCGGCCGGGCTCGCGGCGATCGGCCAGCACGACCGCGGCGAGTGGGGCCGGGCGCCGTCCGCTGCGCACCCGTCCGGTCAATCGGCGGCGGCGCCGAACCACTCGGGCAGCCGGCCGAGCAGGTCCCGCTGGTCCTCACCGATCCACGCCACATGGCCGTCCGGCCGCAGCAGCACCGCCGGCACGTCCAGTTCCTCGCCGGCGTCGACGACATGGTCGACCCGGTCCGCCCAGCCCGCCACCGAGAGCCGGCCGGTCCGGTCGAGGAGCACCCCGCGACCCGTGCGCATCCGCTCGTAGAGCCGCCCCCGCTCCAGCCGCACGTCCCGCATCCGCCGACCCAGCAGGTCGGGGCCCTCGCCGAAGTCGTAGCGGACGTCGACCGCGGTGATCATCCCGGTCACGTAGCGGTTCACCTCCTCGAAGTCCATCAGCTTCGAGAACAGCTCCCGCAACGCGGTCGCACCCGGATCGGTCCCCAGCAAGGCGATCTGCGCACGGGTGTTGTCCAGTACCCGTGCGCCCACCGGGTGCCGTTCGGCGTGGTAGCTGTCCAGCAGCCCCTCCGGGGCCCAGCCGTTGACCGCGGCGGCCAGCTTCCAGCCGAGGTTGAACGCGTCCTGGATGCCGAGGTTCAGCCCCTGCCCACCGGTCGGCGGGTGGATGTGCGCGGCGTCGCCGGCCAGCATCGCCCGCCCGACCCGGTAGCGCTCGGCCTGCCGGGTGGCGTCACCGAACCGGGAGAGCCAGCGCGGCGAGTGCGCGCCGAAGTCGGTCCCCGAGACGGCCCGCAGCCGCTCCTTGAACTCCTCCAGTGTCGGCGGGACCGACCGGTCCTCGGCCACGGTGGCCGCGGGCACCACGACGCGGTACAGCCCCTCCCCGCTGGGCATGGCACCGAACCGGAGCTGGGTCCTGCGGACCTCCGCGACGACGGCGGCGATCGTCGCCGGGTCCTCGGTCACCTCCATCTCGCCCAGCAGCGTCTCGACCCTGGCCGGTTCGCCCGGGAAACCGACACCGAGCTGCTTGCGCACCACACTGCGTCCGCCGTCGCATCCGGCGAGGTAGCGGGAGCGCAGCCGTGTGCCGTCCGCCAGCTCAACGGTCACCCCCTCCTCGTCCTGGCCCACTCCGACCACTTCACAGCCGCGCCGGATCTCGGCGCCGAGTTCGAGGGCACGCTCGTCGAGCAGCCGCTCGGTGACCGGCTGCGGGGTGGCGAGGCCGTAGGGGTGAGCCGTGTCCAACCCGTCCGGCCACGAGGTGGCGATGCCACCGAAGAGGCCGCCGACCCGGAACTTCTCGCTGACCGCCATGAAGCGTTCCAGCAGCCCGCGCTGGTCCAGCATCTCGACGCTGCGCGCGTGCAGGCCCTGTCCGCGGGACTGGTCGGTCGGTTCCGTCGACTTCTCCAGCACGACCACGTGCACCCCGTGCAGCCGCAGCTCGCAGGCCAGCATCAAACCGGTCGGCCCGCCACCGACCACGATCACGTCCACCATCGAATCACCCGTTCCACGCATGGGATTTCGGCCCCGCTCCCCGCGGCGCGTCGGCGCGCGCACCCGCATGCCCCTACACGGTCGGTGCGCGGCACAGCCGCTCGCCCTCCACGGACCCCGCCGAGCACGGCGCACACACGCACCGACCGGTCATTTCCGCAGGTTCCGGCCTTGGACGGGCTATTCTGCGGCACGCCCCGGGTCTTGCCACAAGGCCCCCGGTGCGCTATAGGTTGAAAGTGGCAAGGAGTAGGTCCCGCTGTCGGGCGGCCTCCTTGCCTTCGTTCTTCCCGTGCCCTGTACCGTGTCCTCGCGCTGTGCCCTTCCGCTCGACGCCCCGCAGCAGGCCGAGCGGGTGGGCACGGGCGGTCGCCCGGGGCCCCACCCGCCCGATCCGGCCCGCGGTCCGGGCCGTGGCCCGGTCGTACGTCACCCGCCGGCGAGCGGGAACGCGCTACGGCCCGCGACCACCGCACCACCGCACCACCGCCGGGGACCACACCACCCCCGGTGGTCACATGGGGGCCGTCCCCATCCCCCTCCCGCCCGTCGCCCGCACCGCAGCCGTCATCGGCTACGGCCGCGTCGGCCGCGCACACGCCCGCCACCTGCGTCACGTGCGTCCGGGCATGACGGTGCGCGTCTTCTCCCCGCTCGGCATCGGCGAGGCCGACGAAGCCGTCCGGGCGGCCCCCGGCTTCGAAGAGGCGGTGGCCGGCGCGGACTCGGTGATGCTGTGCACCCCGGCAGCCGACGACGTACCGGACCCCCGTGACCTGACCGCGGGGGCGGTCGTCACCTCCACCAACGCCCCCGAGGCGCGGGAGATCCCGCCCACGGCGGTGCCGGGCCTCGACGTGTACGTGGATGCCCCCACCAGCCTTCAGGTCACCACCGAGCTGGTACTGGCCACCGGATCCGGCTGGGACCCCGCCACGGTGCGCGGGGACCCGGCTGGCCTGGTCACCGGCCGCGCCCCACGTTCCACCGGCGAACGCCCGGTGTACTTCCGCTCGTGGGGCTGGGCCTCGAGGACGCGGCCGTCGCCCGGGCCGCCTACGAGAACGACAACGCGACAACCGGGGACGGCCCTGATGAAGATCCGCGAGCTGCGGCGCGCGGGGAGTCAGCGGAGGGCGGCGCAGGCGGGCCGCGTCACCACTGGCAGTGGACGTGGTTGCTGTGGGCCCGGTCGCTGCCCGGGCCCAGAACGACCTTCGCACCGTACGCCTTGCACGAGCTCATCAGCTTCCTGGCCTTCACCAGTCCCGGGCCCTTGGTGGAGACGCGGGAGCCGTTGACGAGGTCGACGTCGAACGCCCGGCCCTTGTAGTGGGCGGAGCCGGCCGAGTGCCGGCCGCCGGCGATCGAGGTGACGCGGAAGGTGAACTTCTTCGACGTGTTCAGCTTCAGCATCGCTTGGAGCATCTTCCCGTTGAGCGCCACCCGGGCACCGCGGGGATGGGCGAACGTGCTGGTGTGGGCGCGCTTGCCGGCTGCCGTGTCCTTGATGTTCGCCCGTGCGGTCGACCGCGGGTCCCGCTTGCCGCTCACGTGGAAGTCGAGCAGGACGATGCCCTTGTTGGCGGCTATCCGCTTCGCGGTGGCCTGCGCCGTGGGCGCCTTGGCCGCCGGTGCGGCGACCGGTGCGGCGGCCGGGGCGGAAGCGGCGGGCACGGCCGCGCCCGCCACGAGCGACGATGCGAGGGCGACGGAGGCCACGAGCGTGGTGCGGTTCATGGGTTGGAGTGGTCCTTTCGGATGTCTGTGTCGACGCCGGTACCGATGCCGATGCGGCGGCGTCCGGTGACGGACGGCCGGGTCCGTACGGGCCGCCTCGCGAACGGCTGCGCGGCACGGTTCGGGAGGCGGCCCGTACACGGACCCGTGCCGGAGCGGAGGCGTGCCGGCCGCTTCCCCTGCGTGCGGCCGGCACCCTCCTCCTCGGTGCGTGTCAACCGTGTCGGATCAGCGAGGGGCCGACCGGATCAGTTGACGACCTTGAGCTGCTTCGGCCAGCCGTACCGGTCGGCCGTGCGGAACAGGTCCTGGATGTCCTTCGGCGTGATCTTGATGCAGCCGTAGGAGTAGTAGTCCCCCGCTCCGTCCCAGCGGTACGGACTGTCCTTGCCGGGCTGCTTGGGGCCCTGCTGGCCGTTGGACTTCATCTCGCTGTGGATGAACAGCTCGGTCCGCTTGGTCTTGCCGTTCTTGCAGAGCTTGTCCTGGACGTGGATGGCGTAGCCGTTGATGCCGCGCGCGCCGCCCTTCTTGCGCTTCTCGTGCCCGAGGACCTTGTACGAGCCGTTGGGCAGCCAGCCCTTCATCGTGGCGCACTCGTTCTTGCTGCCGTTGCCGGAGCCGGCCCGGTAGCTCTTGATCACCTTGTCCTTGCCGGGCACGCTCTTCATGAAGTACAGCTTCGACTTGGTGGGGCTGGACTGGTTCTTGTCGAAGAGGAAGTAGTACGTGCTGGTGCTGCCCGCGGCCCGCGTGACCGCCGCCTCTGACACCGCGGCCGCCTGAGGGGCGCCGGTGGAGGCCGGGGCCGCCTGAGTGGGCTGCGCGACGGCCGCGAGGCCGCCCGCCAGCAGAACGCCCGCCAGGGCCGCTGTCGTCAGTCGCTTCACAGTTGAGCTCCTCCCGTGTGGAACCCCCCGTCCGGGGAGCAGGGCCTCATCCTGGAAGGGCAGTCCTGCGCAAACCTTGCCCAAACCTTGCGCCCCTGGTCAGGCGGGGCCCGGCGGGATGGCGGCGGGAGAGGGGAGCCGACGGGCGCGGGGACCGGGGCCCTCACCGGAGCACCCGCGCAGGCGGCGGGTGGCGCTCGCCTCCTGCCCTTCCCCGGCCGCGCCGGCGCTCCCCTCCGCCGGCGCCGGGGCGGACGCGTGCGGCGGTTGCTCGCCCGGTGGGCCGGGTCGAGCGGGGAGAAGCCGAGCCAGGGGGAGGCGGGGTCCGCGTGCGAGGGCTTCGGCGGACGGGGAGCGCCACGGTGGGCGAAGGTTCCCGTTCCCCTTCGCATACGCGTGCGAGGGCTTCGGCGGCGGAAAGCGCCTCGGACCAGGCCTCCGCGGGCGCACCCGGCGCAGAAGGGCCGGAAGGGCATGCGGCGGAGGTGGCCCGGCCCGGCGGCGCAGGGCCCCTACCGGGTACGGCTGGTGCGTGCGTCATCGGGAGGGGTGCGGACCAAGACGGGGCAGGTCCGACCGTGCCGCCTCGGGTGGGCCCGCCCCGGCGGCAGGTCGCGCGGCGGGGCGGGTCGTACGGCGGGGCGGGCCACCTTGTGGCGGCACCACAGGCATCGCCTGGCGCCACCGGGCACCGACTGGCACAGCTTGGCACCATACGACGCCATCCGACACCACTCGGCGCCATTCCGCGCCACCAAAAGCACACAGACGTGCATGGCGCCACGATCACCCGGGCCGCCTCTTTCGCATTCCCGCAGCTCAGAGTGGCAACAATCCCATCCGCCGCCCGCAAGGCGCCGCCCGAACTTGCACATGCGCCATCTTGGTGCCACTATGGCGTCATGGACCTCACCCCGTATGTCGACACTCTCCGCCGCGAGCTCGCGGTAGCCGCCGAAGCCGGCGGGCAGGACGCCCGCGAGCTGGCCGAACGGCTCACCGCCCCCCTGGAGTCGGCGACCCGGTTGACCATGCTCCACGTGCTCTCCGCCGCGATGGACGAGATCACCCGCGAGCTCGCCCCCGGCTCGGTCGACGTACGGCTGCGCGGACTGGACCCCGACTTCGTGGTGACGCCACCGCCCGCCGACAGCGGCGCCGCGGAAGCAGCCGCCGCGCCCGCCGAACCGTTCAGAGCCCCGGCCGACGGCGACGAGGGCGGCACCGCCCGTGTCAACCTGCGCCTGCCGGCCCACCTCAAGGCCCGCGTCGAGGAGGCCGCGACCCGCGAGGGCCTGTCGGTCAACGCGTGGCTGGTGCGCGCCGTGTCGGCCGCGATCGAGGGCGGCGCCCGACCGCGTACGGCGGAGAAGACCCGGATCGTCGGACAGAGCTTCACGGGCTGGGTGCGCTAGCCGCTCCCCCGCCCGCACCACTTCACCCCCACCACGTCCCACCAGCGGGGACGCCCTGAAGAGCCAAGAGGACGGGACAGCCATGCCTTCTTTCGACACCCCTGCACCGATCGCGGCCACGGCGCGCGTGGAAGCCGGTTCCATCCAGTTCACCGCGGGCGACCGCCTCGACACCGTCGTCGAGGTGCGGCCCCGCGACCCGAAGAAGGACCTGGACGTGCGGACGGCCGACCAGACCGAGGTCACGTACGCGAACGGCGCGCTGACCGTCGGGACGCCCAAGTCCTCCCTGTTCGGCCGCACCGGCAGCGTCGACGTGACGGTCGAACTGCCCACGGGCTCGCACATCGACACGACCGGCGCCTGGACCCAGGTGCTCAGTGAGGGCCGGCTCGGCGAGGTCCGCGTGAAGACCTCGTCCGGCGACGTCCGCCTCGACGCGACCGGCCCGCTGAAGCTGACCGCGTCGCACGGCTCGATCAGCGTGGACCGGATCGAGGGCTCGGCCGAGATCACCACCAGCTCCGGCAGTCTGCGCGTCGGCCTCGTCGACGGCCCCGCCGTCCTGAAGAACTCGCACGGCACCACGACCGTCGGCGCCGCGACCGGTGAGCTGCGGGTGAGCGGCGCCAACGGCGACATCGAGATCCGGCGCGCCGAGGGCTCGGTCACGGCCACCACCGCCCACGGCACCCTGCGCGTGGGCGAGGTGGCGCGCGGCAGCGTCCAGTTGGAGACCTCCTACGGCGCCATCGAGGTCGGTGTCCGCGAGGGCACGGCCGCCTGGCTCGACGTCAGCTCCGGCGCCGGCCAGGTGCGCAACACGCTCACCGCGTCCGAGGCCCCGGAGGAGGCCGAGGACACCGTCAAGATCCGCGCCCGCACCCGGTACGGCAACATCGACGTCCGCCGGGCCCGGGGCTGAGCACCGGCCCCGCGAAACCGTCCGCCCACCCCAGTGACTCCACCCTTCGAACGGGAGGACCCATGCCTTCATCTGTCATGCCCATGTCCATATCGGAGCGGGGTGACGGCCTCCGGGCGCCCGCCGCCGTCTCCGCCGTCGGTCTGCGCAAGTCGTACGGCGACAAGACCGTGCTCGACGGCATCGACCTGCGCATCCCGGTCGGTTCCGTGTTCGCGCTGCTCGGGCCCAACGGCGCCGGCAAGACCACCGCCGTGAAGATCCTGTCCACGCTCATCACCGCCGACGGCGGGCGGGCCCAGGTCGCGGGCCACGACATCGCCACGTCACCGGACGGGGTGCGCGCCGCGATCGGTGTCACCGGGCAGTTCTCCGCCGTCGACGGGCTGATCACCGGCGAGGAGAACATGCTCCTCATGGCGGACCTGCACCACCTCTCCAAGCGCGAGGGGCGGCGGGTCACCGCCGAACTGCTGGAGCGCTTCGACCTCGTCGACGCCGCCAAGAAGCCCGCCCAGAGCTACTCCGGCGGCATGAAGCGCCGCCTCGACATCGCCATGACCCTCGTCGGCGACCCGCGGATCATCTTCCTCGACGAGCCGACCACCGGCCTCGACCCGCGCAGCCGCCACAACATGTGGCAGATCATCCGCGAGCTCGTCTCCGACGGCGTCACCGTCTTCCTCACCACCCAGTACCTGGAGGAGGCCGACGAGCTCGCCGACCGCATCGCGGTGCTCAACGACGGCAAGATCGCCGCCGAGGGCACCGCCGAGGAGCTGAAGCGGCTCGTCCCCGGCGGACACGTCCGGCTCCGCTTCTCCGATCCGTCCGCGTACCGGAACGCCGCCACCGCACTCCGCGAGACCTCCCGGGACGACGAGTCCCTCGTCCTGCAGATCCCCAACGACGGCAGCCAGCGCGAGCTGCGCTCCCTCCTCGACCGGCTGGACTCGGCCGGCGTCGAGGCCGACGCACTGACCGTGCACACGCCCGACCTCGACGACGTGTTCTTCGCCCTGACCGGCTCCACCGTGCCGAGCCGGCCCGACCGGACCAAGGAGGACGTCCGATGAGCTCCCTCCCCCTCGCCGTGCGCGACTCGTCCACGATGCTGCGGCGGAACCTGCTGCACGCGCGGCGCTACCCGTCCCTGACGCTGAACCTGCTGCTCACGCCGGTCATGCTGCTGCTGCTCTTCGTCTACGTCTTCGGCGACGTGATGAGCGCCGGCATCGGGGGCGGCGGGGCGGACCGGTCCGAGTACCTCGCGTATCTCGTCCCCGGCATCCTGATGCTGACCATCGGCGGCACCACGATCGGCAGTGCGGTGTCCGTCGCCACGGACATGACCGAGGGCATCATCGCCCGCTTCCGTACGATGGCGATCCACCGCGGGTCGGTGCTCATCGGACACGTCGTCGGCAGCGTGTTGCAGTGCGTGATGAGCGTGGTCCTCGTCGGGGCCGTCGCGGTGGCCATCGGGTTCCGGGCCGCGGACGCCACCGCCCTGGAATGGCTCCTGGCAGTGGGGCTGCTGACGCTCGTCGCGGTGGCGCTCACCTGGATCGCGGTCGGAATGGGCCTGTCCAGCCCGAACGCCGAGGCGGCCAGCAACAACGCCCTGCCGCTGATGGTCCTGCCGTTCCTCTCCAGCGCCTTCGTACCGGTCGACGCGATGCCGGGCTGGTTCCAGCCGATCGCCGAGTACCAGCCCTTCACCCCGGCCATCGAGACGCTGCGCGGGCTGCTGCTCGGCACCGGGATCGGCCACAACGGGTGGCTGGCCGTCGCCTGGTGCCTCGGGCTGGCCGTGCTCGGCTACCTCTGGTCCGCGTCGCTGTTCGACCGCGACCCGAAGTAGCGGGAGGAGGACCGACCGGCGACCCGGGCCCACGGCCCACGTCTCGTCCCGCTCCGGGGCGGCGCACTCCGACACCGCGTCGGCGTACGCCGCCCCGCCGGCGTACGCCGCCGCCCACCGGTCGACCACATCCTGCACTGGTCGACATCGCGCCGACGCCGCCAGTATCAGGCACATATCAGCCACTGCAAACGACGCGGACACAGTCCCTGAGAACTGCCCAGCAATCAGAACAAACACCGTTGCAGTACTAGCGGCCGACGCTGCTCCAGTCGGCGGGGGCGGGCGGCACCGAACGGCCCGCGGCGTGCTCGTGGAGGCGCCGGGTCAGTTCCGGCAGGTCGTATGCCGGAAAGCTCACCTGGAGCAACCGCAGGTGGAACCGCGACGGCAGTTCCTCCTGGAACATCGCCGCGTCCATCGGCTTGACCTTCACGTCCCACGCGTCCGGGGCCGCCCAGTGCGTCATCCGGACGTAGAACGCGTCCCGCGGCCCGGCGTTCGCCACGGCCGAGAGGAAGGCGAGTCCGCTGTCGACCGGGAAGTCGATGAACATCCAGCCGCGCCTGGACTCCACCCACCGCGCCATGTGCGGCAGCTTCTCCGGCCAGGCGGCGTTGCTCTCGCCGGCGTCCTGACAGCAGGTGAAGGTGTCGAACCCGCACTCCCAGACCGCCCGGATCGTGGGCGCGAGCTGCTCGTCGATCTGTGCCTGCCGGTCACCCACCCGGACGAGGACGGTGGGGTGACTGCCTTCGTAAGACGTCATCGAGCGAGCATAGGCGCAGGGTACGACACCGGGGCGGGCGCCCCGGACATCCGTTGGGTGGCCCGCCGACGGGCCCCGCCCGCCCTGCCCGCCCGGAACGCTTGGCCACACCGTGCCGGGCGGGGCCGCCCGGCACTCCGGTGGCGCTCCGCGGACTCGTCGTCGAACGCGCGGGCGCCCCGGACGCGGGCCCGCGGGGCCCGGCGGCGGCCCCCGCCCCACCCGGATGGCGCACCGGCGTCCCCGGGCGGCGCGCGGGCGGCGCGGAAGCCGGGGCGCCGAATCCGGTACCGGTCCGGCCGGGGCGGACGAGCGGCGTCCTCCTCCGACCGGAGGGGCGCCGGCGCGCCCGTGCCGCGCCGGTCACCCGTATGCCCGGCCACCGGCCGGCATGGGACGGCGCTTTCCGGGGACCCGATGGCCCGAGCGTGGCTGAACACGCCCGGTGCCGTGCCGTACGGCCACCGGTCGCGGCGAGGAGACGGGCAGGGCCTTGAGGTCATGAGCACCATCGAAGAGTCGGTCGACGTCGGCGTCCCGGTCCATGTGGCGTACAACCAGTGGACGCAGTTCAAGACGTTCCCCCGCTTCATGGACAACGTCGAGCGCGTCGACCAGATCCAGGCGGTGATGACCCACTGGGTGACCCGGTTCGGCCCGAGGACGTACGAGTACGACGCGGAGATCGTGGAGCAGGTCCCGGACCGGCTGGTCCGCTGGAACGTCCTCGACGAACCCCGGCACACCGGCACGGCGACCTTCGAGGAGCTCGACGCCGGCCGCTGCCGGGTGACCCTCCGCGTCGACCTGCGGTCCCGGGGGCTCGTGGGGCAGGCGGCGACCGCCCTCGGCCTCGCCCGCCGCGCGGTCCGCACCGCCCTGACGTCCTTCAAGGAGTTCACCGAGGGGCAGGGCCGCGAGACCGGCGCCTGGCGCGGCGAGATCAGCAACGGCCACGTCCAGCCCACCGAGGGCCGGAGCCGCCCCCACGTGCCGACCTGGCCGACCGGCTGACCGCGCACGGACGCCGGGGGACGCAGGACACGGAGCGAGGAGAGGTCACGTTGCACAAGCCACCGAACGAGGAACCGGGCGACGACCGCCTTGAGGTCACCCCGCCCAAGACCTGGGCCGCGGGCGCGCCGGCGGTGTACCACGCGATGAAGTACTCCCTGGACCAGACGTCGGTCCGGCGCACGGGGCTCACGCTGCTGAACCTCAACCAGGTCCGCGGCTTCGACTGCCCCGGTTGCGCGTGGCCCGAGCCCGAACCGGGGCACCGCCCCGTGAACGAGTACTGCGAGAATGGCGCCAAGCACACCAATGACGAGGCCACCTCGCGCCGTGTCACGGACGACTTCTTCCGCCGGCACCCGATCAGCGAGCTGGCCGGGAAGTCCGACCGGTGGCTCAACCAGCAGGGCCGACTCACCCGGCCCGTGGTCAAACGGCCCGGCTCCGACCACTACGAGCCCATCAGCTGGAGCGCCGCCCTCGACCTGCTCGCCGACGAGTTGAAGGCGCTGGACTCCCCGAACGAGGCGGTCTTCTACACCTCCGGCCGCGCCAGCAACGAGGCCGCGTTCGTCCTGCAGCTCTTCGCCCGCGCGTTCGGCACCAACAACCTGCCGGACTGCTCCAACATGTGCCACGAATCCAGCGGCACCGCGCTCAACGAGACCCTCGGCACCGGCAAGGGCGACGTGTCGCTGCGCGACATCCACCACGCCGACCTCATCCTGACCGTCGGCCAGAACCCGGGCACCAACCACCCCCGGATGCTGACCGCGCTGGAGAACTGCAAGCGCCGCGGGGGCCGGATCGTCGCCGTCAACCCGCTGCCCGAAGCGGGCCTGGTCCGCTTCAAGCAGCCGCAGCGGCCCCGCGGCGTCATCGGCCGCGGCACGCAGATCGCCGACCGCTTCCTCCACATCAGGATCGGCGGGGACCTGGCCCTGTTCCAGGCGCTCAACCTCCTGCTCCTGGAGGCGGAGGAGGCCGCGCCCGGCACCGTCCTCGACAGGGGCTTCATCGACGCCCACACCCAGGGCTTCGAGGAGTTCGCCCGGCACCTGCGCGCCACCGTCTCCTGGCCCGAGGTCGAGGAGGCCACCGGCCTGGCCCGCACCCAGATCGAGGAAGTGCGCGACATGGTCCTCGACAGCGAGCGCGTGATCGTCTGCTGGGCGATGGGCCTGACCCAGCACAAGCACGGCGTGCCCACCATCCGCGAGGTGGTCAACTTCCTGCTGCTGCGCGGCAACGTCGGCCGGCCCGGCACCGGCGCCTGCCCCGTCCGGGGGCACAGCAACGTGCAGGGCGACCGGACCATGGGCATCTGGGAGCAGATGCCGGACCACTTCCTGGACGCCCTCGCCCGCGAGTTCCACTTCGAGCCGCCCCGCGAGCACGGCTGGGACTCCGTCAATGCCATCCGGGCCATGCGCGACGGTCGTGCCAAGGTCTTCCTCGGCCTGGCCGGGAACTTCGTCCGCGCCGTCCCGGACAGCGAGGTCAGCGAGGCCGCCATGCGCAACTGCCGGCTGACCGCGCACATCTCCACCAAGCTCAACCGCTCCCACGTCGTGTGCGGCGAGAGCGCCCTGATCCTGCCCACCCTCGGCCGCACCGAGCGGGACGTGCAGGTCACCGGCGAGCAGTTCGTCACCGTGGAGGACTCCATGAGCCAGGTTCACGCCTCCCACGGCGTCCTCGAACCGGCCTCCAAGCACCTCCTCAGCGAGGTCGCCATCCTCAGCCGCCTGGCCCGCCGCACCCTCGGCGACAAGGTCCCCGTCCGCTGGGAGCGCTTCGAGGCCGACTACGACTGCGTCCGCGACCACATCTCCCGCGTCGTCCCCGGCTTCGAGGACTTCAACACGCGCGTCCGCCGCCCCGGCGGCTTCGGCCTGCCCAACCCGGTCAACGAGGGCGTCTTCCCCACACCCGCCGGCAAGGCCCTCTTCAGCCGCAACGACTTCGAGGCCCTGACCGCCCCGCCCGGCCACCTGATCCTGCAGAGCCTGCGCTCCCACGACCAGTGGAACACCGTCCCGTACACGGACGACGACCGTTACCGCGGCATCCACGGCTCCCGCCGCGTCGTCTTCGTCAACTGGTACGACATGCGGGAACTCGGCTTGGAGGAAGGCGCACCGGTCGACCTGGTCGGCGTCTGGAAGGACGGTGTCGAACGCCGGGCGGACGACTTCCGGGTGGTCGGCTACCCGACCTCGCGGGGCTGTGCGGCGGCCTACTACCCGGAGACCAACGTGCTGGTGCCGCTGGACAGCGTGGCGTCCTTCAGCAACACGCCGACGTCCAAGGGGATCGTGGTGCGGCTGGAGCCCCGGCGGGAGGGTCGCACGACGGCGCCGAGGGCGGAAGGGGAACCTTCGCCCTGATCTCCCGGCCGCGGCCCTCCCGCGTCCCCGGCCGCGCCGCCGGCCGGCGCATCCGCGGGGAGGGCCGCTGCCGACGGCGCCGGAGGACCGCACGCCCGTCGACGCCTGCCGGCCAGACCCGTCAGCGGACGCCCGCTGCGGGGGCGAAGGGGCCGTCCAGGGCCGCCCACTGCAGGAGGAGGACGGTCTTGCCGTCGGCGATGCGTCCGTCGCGGGTCATGGCGAGGGCTTCGGCGAAGGGCAGTTCGAGGACCTCGATGTCCTCGCCCTCCTCTTCGAGACCGCCGCCGGCCCCGGTGCGGTCGGCCGGGGTGTAGGGGGCGGCGAAGAAGTGGAGGCGTTCGGTGACGGAACCGGGGCTCATGTAGGCGTCGAGGACGTGGGTGAGCGGGCCCAGGGTGACGCCGAGCTCCTCGGCCGCCTCGCGGCGGACGGCGGCCACCGGGTCGTCCGCGTCGAGCAGCCCCGCGGCGGCTTCGACGAGCATGCCGTCGGGGTGGTCGTTGACGTAGGCCGGGTAGCGGAACTGGCGGGTGAGCAGGACGCAGCCGCGCGCGGTGTCGTAGGGCAGGACGACGGCGCCGTTGCCGCGGTCGTAGGTCTCGCGCGCCTGGGTCTCCCAGCGCCCGTCGCGGCGGCGGTAGTCGAAGGTGGTGCGGCGCAGGACGTGCCAGCCCCGGGAGGTGAGCTCAACGTCGCGGACCACGACGCCGGGGTTGCGGTCCAGGTCGCGCCCGGCCCGGTCGAGGCCGGTGCGGCCGCGGGAGCGGGTGGGCGAGGGGCCCGCCGACCGGGCTCACGGGAAGTACAGGGCGGCCTTCTCCAGCACGTGGCCCGTGAACATGCCACCCCAGACGACCCGGCCCCGGTACATCGTGGTCCGTACGGCGTCCGGGGCGGTCTCGACGGTGAGGGGCCGGTTGATCAGCGTCGTGTCGAGGATCCGGGCGTCCTGGGCGGCCCACCGGGCAGCCTCGGGCCGGACGCGCGCGCTCACCAGGGCGGGGAGCACCAGTGCTGCGTTGCGGGCACCGGGCATGCCGCCGCGCAGGCCCTTGGCGTGGAGCGCGGCCCACACGGCGAACTCCCCCAGGACGGCCACGTCGACCTCGGGCACGACGGTCGCGAAGACGAACAGCTCGGCCTTCGTCCCGAACCAGCGGATTTTGCGGTCGGCGCGCCGGCCGGCCACCACCCGGCGGCCGTTCCACTGCGGCAGGGTCACCGCGCAGCCGTCGGCCGTCAGCCGTTCGTGGAGAGCCGTGAGGTACGCGACCGCCGCGTCGGCGGTCGGTCCGGTCGCATGCGGGTTCATGCGCGGATCCTCCAACACCCTTGGCGGGCAAGGGAAGAGGCGCACGGGCGGGAAACGGGCCCCGAACGCCCGGCCGAGGAGAGGGATGACGAATCTCGGCGGAGCCGGGAGAGGCTTGCTCGGCCACCCGGCCGGTCTCGCCCGGGACGCGCCCGGCACCCGTGACGGCCCGCGCTTCCCTTGCGGGTTGCACAGGCCGGCGTGTCGCGGGTTTCCGTTTCCCCGGCGGGTTCGGTGACCGGTCGGGTCCTTTCGTTCAGCCGACGAGTTCGCGGGCGGCCAGGGCGGTGCCTTCGACGCGGGCGCCGATTTTGGCGAAGGCGGTGCCGCGGGAGGTGGAGGTGTCGTCGGCGAAGGGGGAGAAGCCGCAGTCGTCGCAGGTGCCCAGACGGTCGAGGGGGAGGTGGCGGGCGGCGGCCAGGACGCGGTCGCGCACCTCCTCGGGTGTCTCGACACGCGGGTCGATCGGGTTGGTGACGCCGATGAACACCTGGGCCTGGGCGGGGAGGTGTTCGGCGAGGACGGCGAGGACCCTGTCCGGTTCCGGCTCGCTGGAGAGCTGGACGTAGAAAGCGCCGGCCTTGAGCCGGAGGAGCGTGGGCAGCAGGGCCGTGTAGTCGACGTCCAGGCTGTGGGTGGAGTCCTGGTCGCCGCCGGGGCAGGTGTGGATCCCGATCCTGGCCCGTTCGGAGGTGGAGAAGCGTTCCAGGACACGGTTGTTGAGGGCGACGAACTGGTCCAGCAGGCTCCCGCCCGGGTCGAGCTTCAGTGCGAGACGGGCTTCGGTGAAGTCGAGTTGGACGCGGTGGGCGCCGGCGTCCAGGCACCGACGGATGTCCGTTTCGGCTTCGGTGGTGAGGTCGTCGATGAAGGCTTCGCGGGGGTACCCGTCGATGCCGTCGGGCGGGTAGAGCAGGCTGAGCGCCGACGGCGCGATGACGGCCTGCTTCACCGGTGATGTCGCGTGCCGGAGTGCGGCGTGCAGGTAGTGGTCGGCGTACCGGCCGTAGCGCAGCGGTCCGGCCGTCAGGCGGGGCAGCTGCCTTTGGTGTCCGTCGGCGAACGGGATGACGACGCCGTCGGGTGCCAGTCGGTTCAGGCCGGTCAGGGGGTAGGTGACGAAGCTGGGTTTGGCCTGCTCGCCGTCGGTGACGACCGGGGAGCCGATCTCTTCCAGCCGGCGGACGGTGTCGCGGACCGCACGGTCCTGGACGGCGGCGATCTCCTCGTCGCCGATGCGACCCGCGGCGTGGTCTGCCATGGCGGCGAGCAGCTCGGCGGGCCGCGGGACGCTGCCGATCGGTTCGGTGGGAATGACCACCGGGGTCCGGCTCACGGCCTGATCTCCAGCTGCGCCTCACCGCTGCTGCCCCGGAGGCCGGACAAGAGGCAACTCGTGGGCAGTTCACCGGGGAGCGCGGCAACGGTCCGATGCGCCGCCAGCCCTTCGCCGCGTCCCTCGACGACCCGGCCCGACAGCCTGACCACGAGGACGCCGGCGATACGGATGCTGGTGCTGCTGTCGTACGTGATCGACGACTGTTTCCCGTCGGCGTAGTGGACGACTTCCCCGACGCGCGGGCTGTTCACCGTGACGCAGGACGCCGCGGGCGACTTCCCTTCCAGGTAGCCGGTGGCCGGTACGGTCCGGCCGGGAGCGACCGCGCACGCGTAACTGGCACGTGTCTGGACGCGGGTCTGGCGGGGCAGCAGGGTCAAGGGGGGTTCGTACGTGCTGGTGCTGGAGCCCGTGCACAGGACGCTCTCTTGGTGAACGGGCCCGTGGGCCTGAACGTGGGGAGCCCACACCATCGACGAGCCCACCAGGACCAGGGAACCCAGCGCGGCTGCCGCACCGTGTCTGTCGAACATCCACCCTCCACGGAATCCGGTACTTCCAACGGGCTGTGACTACCCCGGGCCGCCCCTGCCGCCCCCGGCTCCTTGGGACACACCACCCGCGCACTACGCGCAGTACGCGTGGGAAACGCCCCCGCGCCCCCCCGAACGAGTGCCTTGGCCGTCAGGCCGAGGGGTAGAAAAGTCGATCCGGAATGGAGCGTTCACGCTCGAACGCCACGGCGGAAGGAACCGCGATGGACCAGACGGCCGCACAGAAGCTCGTCTTCGCCATGCTGGACGCGGACGGGGACGGCATCGTCTCCAGGGAGGAATACATGGCGCGCACCAGGAACGTGGCGCTGGCCATGGGGCTCAAGGAAGACGATCGGCTCGTCGTCACCGCACGCACCCTCGGCGAGCGGGCGTGGGCGTCGATGGACGCCGACGGCGACGGGGGGATGACCTTCGACGAGTACGCGGCCTGGGCCGGTGCCGAGGCGTTCGACACCGTCTGCGCACCCGTCCTCGGCGCGCTCTTCGACCTCGCCGACACCGACCGGGACGGAGCCCTCGGCCTCTCCGAGTTCACGGCCCTGCGCACAGCGCTGAACAACCCGGCCACCAACGCCGAAGCGGCGTTCGCGGCCCTGGACACCGACGCCGACGGCCGCGTCGGCCGCGACGACTACATCGCGTCCATCCGCGCCCACGTCACCGGCGAGGGCTCTCCCATGGGCAGGGCGCTGTACCACAGGCCGCTCTCCGACGTCCCGGTGTGACGGTCGGCGCCGTAGCGGGGGCCGGCCCGGCGCCCGACGTCGTCGGCCTGGTCGTGCTCGCCCCCTGCCCGGCCGGCGCCCCGGCGTTCGGTCGGTCCCGGCGCCGCCGGCTTGGCCGTGCCCGTCGCCCCGCCGCTCGACCGCGTCCCCTCCCGGGCCCACGCCGCCGAGTCGGCGCCCGGTGCCGCGCGCTCCGGGCCCGTTCGGTGCCGCCGGCCATGGGCCGCCGCCGGTTCCGTGCGGCACCTCGCCGTCCCGGCCGGCCCCGGCCGTGGACTGCCGCGCTCCGCCGCCGAGTCGGCCGCCTTCCGGCCGTCGCCGAGCCGTCCCGGCCGGCGGGTGACCGACGCGTACGGCCGTGACGCCCGGAACCCCGCCCCGTCGCCGCCGTATAAGAACGATCGTTCTTGACTGATCGTTCTTTTACGGCGTACGGTCACGTCATGGGACGACCGCGCGCCTTCGACACCGAACAGGCCGTCA
>NZ_JAWCTQ010000090.1:0-3772 GCF_032423885.1 Streptomyces tamarix
GTTGAAGTAGGCGCCCCGGGGCGGGCGGAGTGGTCCGCCCCGGCCCGCTGATCAACAAGTGGGCGCACGGATACGGCAGTTGTCGTAGGCGCTCGGGGGGCGGGCTGTGTCGTCCGACACGGCCCGCCCGCACGTTCATAACGTTTCGACAGAGAATTGCAACCTCTCGGACACGAGACGCATCCACATGGTGTCGCTGCGCTCACATGGGGCCCGCTTTTTGACGGCTCATGCTCTTTATGCCCGTTTTATCTGTCGTGCGGACCGTCGGTAATCGCTCGATCGGGCTGTTTGGAACGCGGCCGCTTTACGTGCTGCAATGCACGAACTCCTGAGTAGTACGGCTCTGAAGCAGAAGAACGGCACATCGTAGGTGCCGACGCCGAGAGGTTGTTGGTCGAGTGAGGCGAAGCACGAAAAGCGCCGCGGAGCAGCAGGCGCGGGGGAACTTCACCCCGCCGCCGCGCACGGCGGCGCCGCCTGCGGATGCGCCCGTGACACCCCCGGCCGGTCCCGCCCCCGCCGGCGGCAGCCCCAGCCGGTTCTCCCCCCGCCACTGGCACGTGGCGACGCGTCTGAACGCCATCCTCCTCGTGCCCGTGCTGGTCGGCCTGGTGATGGGCGGCTTCCAGGTGAAGACGGCCGTCGACACCTGGCAGGAGGCGCGGGACGCGGAGAAGACCGCGCGCATCGTGCAGGCCGCCTCCGAGTACGGCCAGGCGCTGCTCAACGAGCGCGACCTCACCGCGGAGCCGCTGCTCACCGCCACGAGCGAGTCCGCCCGGGAGGCGAGCGCCGTCACCGACGCGTACGCCGCCACGGACGCCGCGAAGCGGAAGTTCGACGGGGCCGTCCAGGACATGCCCGAGGGACAGGGCCTGGAGCGCCGCCTCCAGCTCTTCCGCACGGAGGAGCCGCAGCTCCAGGACCTGCGGAAGGCCGCGTACACCAAGGCCCTGGACCCGGTGAAGACCGAAGAGGGCTACACCCGGGTCCAGCACGTGCTCATGGAGTTCTCCAACGAGCTCGGCCTGGGCACCGGCAACATCACGAGCTTCGGCCGCACCGTCTACGCCATCCAGCTCGCCAAGGCCGCCGAGTCGCTCCAGCGCTCGATCGGCATGCACCTGCTGCTCCGGCCGAGCGAGGACGACGAGGTCTTCAAGGCCCAGTCGAAGGCGTTCAACTCGTACAAGTACCTGGAGGACATCGCCATCGGCGAGTTCGTCTCCGGCGGTACGCAGGAGGACGTCGACCGGCTCACCGAGGTGATGACCGGCAAGGCGCAGGACGGCGCCAAGGAGTTCGCCGCCTCCGGCGTGCAGCCGCCGGTCGCCCAGACGGCCTCGGGTGAGAAGTCGGTCTTCGAGGGCATGGCCGTCGAGATCGGCAAGGCCGAGGACGCCGGCGACATCAGGGCGCTCGTCAAGCGCAAGCAGGGCGGAGTTACCCCCGAGACCTGGATGGCCGTCGCCACCGGCAAGTTCGACGGGTACACCGAGGTCGAGACCGAGCTGCTCACCAAGGCGCTCAACGAGGCCACCCGGATCGCCGACGAGGCCCGGACGGACGCGTTCGTCAACGGCGGCATCGTCGTGGTCGCGCTGCTCGCCGCCTTCGTCCTGGCCGCCCTCATGGCGCGCCAGATGAGCCGCTCCATGCGCCGCCTGCGCCACGCCGCGCTCGGCGTCGCGGAGCAGCGCCTGCCGATGCTGGTCGACCAGCTCTCGCGGACCGACCCGGGCAAGGTCGACACGCGGGTCGAGCCGATCCCGATCGACACGCGCGACGAGATCGGCGAGGTCGCGCGGGCCTTCGACCAGGTCCACCGCGAGGCCGTCCGGCTCGCCGCCGAGCAGGCCCTGCTGCGGGGCAACGTCAACGCGATCTTCACCAACCTGTCGCGGCGCAACCAGTCCCTGATCGAGGGTCAGCTGACGCTGATCACGGACCTGGAGAACAACGAGGCCGACCCCGACCAGCTGGAGAACCTCTTCAAGCTGGACCACCTGGCCACCCGCATGCGCCGCAACGGCGAGAACCTGCTGATCCTCGCCGGCGAGGAGCCGGGCCGCCGCTGGGACCAGCCGGTCCCCCTGGTCGACGTCATGCGCGCCGCCACCTCCGAGGTGGAGCAGTACGAGCGCATCGAGCTGTCGGGCGTTCCCGAGGCGGAGATCCACGGCCAGGCCGTGACCGACCTCGTGCACCTGCTGGCCGAGCTGCTGGAGAACGCCACCACGTTCTCGTCGCCGCAGACCAAGGTGCGCGTCACCGCGACGCGGCTGCCCGACGGCCGCGTGATGATCGAGATCCACGACAAGGGCATCGGCCTCACCGCCGAGGACTTCGCGGACATCAACCACAAGCTGGCCAATCCGCCGACGGTGGACGTCGCGGTCTCCCAGCGCATGGGCCTCTTCGTGGTCGGCCGCCTCGCCGACCGGCACGGCATCCGCGTCCAGCTGCGCCCCTCGGGCGAGCAGGCCGGTACGACGTCGCTGGTCATGCTGCCGGACGCGATCACCCACGGTGGTGGCGGCGAGCCGCTGCAGGAAGACTTCACGGTCTCCCAGATCATCCCGGAGCAGCAGGCGTACGAGGCCGCCCCGATGCGGACGGCCGCGGAGCTCGGCTTCGACGACTCCCGCTACGAGCCGCAGCAGGACGGCGCCGCGATGGACCCGGTGGGCCGCTCCCTGAGGCGCGGGGGACGCCGTGCCGCACTCGGCGCGCAGTTGCAGGGCGGGCCGTCGCACGACGACCGGGAGCAGGAGCGGTACGAGGGCGGCCACGAGGCCCCGTACGAGCAGCGGGGCGCCCAGCAGCCGTACGGGCAGGGCGGCTACGAACAGCAGCCCGGCTACGGCGATTCCCAGCCGCAGGAGGGCTACCAGGGCGACGGCGCGGGCTACCCCGGCGGCGCCGGTCACCAGGACGGCGGCTACCAGAGCGCCGGTCACCAGGACGGCGGCTACCAGGGCGACGGCTACGGCGCCGAGGACGCGTACCGGAACGGCGGCGGGTACCACGGGGACGGCTACGCGAACGGCGGTGACTATGCCACCGGCGAGTACCCGGGGCCCGCGTATGCGGAAGGCGGCTTCGCCGGCCGCGACGCCGAGCAGCCGTCGTACGGCAACCAGTTCGAGGCCCAGCCCGACCAGGGCGGGTGGCCTGTGCAGCAGACGTACCAGGGCGGCTACGACGGCGGCTACGGCGGCGAACCGGAATCCGCTCAGGGCGTTCCCGCGAACGAGCGGGACCGCGTAGGCTTCGACCGTCCGGGTTCCGTGCCCAACGCCGAGCACGAGCTGACCGGCGCGGGGCTGCCGCGCCGCGGCAGCCAGCGGCCGGCGGACCGGCCGAGCCGGGACCGGGGCCACCAGCAGGACACCGCGGACGAGCACGCCCAGCCGGCCGGGCAGGTTCCCCAGAGCGACGCGGACGACTCCGGCGCCTGGCGTTCGACCAACGACGAACGCTGGCAGCGGGCCGTGAAGCTCAAGGAGCCGAAGGCCGGCGGGGTCACTGCTTCCGGGCTGCCCCGGCGGGTTCCCAAGGCCAACCTCGTCGAGGGAACCGCGGAGCAGACCCCGCAGGGCGGCCCGCAGGTCTCCCGCGCCCCCGAGGACGTCCGCGGCAGGTTGAGCAACCTGCGGCGGGGTGTCCAGCAGGGGCGCAACGCGGGAACGGACATGAACGGATCGGCCACTTACGATCGACACAGTGGCCCGGGTAGTACCTACAACCAGGAGCGTTAGTGTGAGCC
>NZ_JAWCTQ010000091.1:0-2402 GCF_032423885.1 Streptomyces tamarix
CGCGCCGTAGCTCAGCACGGTCATCCCGGAGGACCGGCCGAACGTGGTCCGCTCCGAGGGCTCGGGCAGGTCAAAGAGGGCTGCGGGTAGGGCAGTTGCAGGCACGGAGAACTGAATCCTCGGGTCGGGTGGCTTCGCACCGGCGGACGGCGGCGGTCGTGGCGGGCGGCTCGATCGCCGCCCTGTGGCCGGGGGCACGGGCGTGGGCCCGTGCCCCCGGTTCGGTCAGCCCTTCTGCGGAGGCTTGACGATGTCCCGCATCACCGCGGCGCGGGTCGGCGCCGCCGGGCAGGGGCCGAGCAGCCGGGTCAGGTGACCGCGCAGGGCCTCGATGTCACCGGCCTTGCGGGCGCGGTCGGCCTCGTCCAGCAGGCCGGTCACCGCCTCGCGGTCGGTCGGGTGCCCGGTCTCGCACGGGCACTGGGTGGGGCGCTTGCCCACCAGCTCGGCCACGCGGGCGGCCTGCTCCTCGAAGGGGACCGTGCACCCCTCGTGACGCCACGCGGGACGCGGCGTCGGGTCGCTGTTGCGCCCGCGCAGGTGGCTCCACCAGCGGTTCCCGACCCAACCGCAGATCAGGTCTTCCATCTCGAACGGGTTGTCCGACCCGGGGTAGCCGTGCTTGGGGCTCCACGCGATTTCATCGAGCCGCCCCAGGCAGATGCCCGCGCTCAGGATGTTGCGCCGCGTGGGCGCCATCCGCGGGTGCAGCCACGGGACGATGCCCTCCGGCGCCGTGTCACCGGCCTGTTCCGTCTGGGGGAGGGCGGCGCCGGACTGGGTGACGGTGTCCAGGTGGGCGGCGGCCTTGTCGCGGTCCTCGTGCTGGCTCTCCTCGACCTGGCCCAGCACGCGCGCGTGCCAGTCGCCGTGCCAGCGGTGGATGTGGCCGATCAGCTTCCCGTCGACCGTGACGGGGTACCGGCCGTCCGGGGTCCGGTCGCCGATGCGGTACCGCTTCTCCGGGGTGTCGGGGGCGTCGTTCGTCGCCATGTCGTTGTCTCCCTGCGTTGAAGGTTCGGGGCGGGCTTCTGCCAAAGCCCTTGCGGGGTGGGCCCGCCCGGCTGCCACCGGGCGAGCCCACCGGAGTCCTACCGGCGGCGGTGCTTCAGCAGCGCGCTCAGGCTCGGGGCGGACGGCCGCGCGTTCTGCGGGTGCCACCCCTCCCGGAGGAAGGCGACGGGCCGGTTCTCGCAGTTGCGCACGATGACCAGGTCCGGGCTCGTCGCGACGGTCTCGCCACGGCGGGCGGCGCGGACCAGGAGGTCGCGCACCTCGTAGCGGTCGGCGCTCTCGGGCGCGGCTCCGGCGGAGCGGCTGAACAGCGGGCTGCTCACCCAGCGGTCCGCGAGGGGGATGCTGCGGGCCTCCGCGAGGGTGGGGGTGTGGTGGTCGAGCATCCCGGCGGGGACCGGGACGATCGTGGTGACCACGGTGCCGTCCTCGGCGTCGAGCAGTCGGACCAGCTCCGAGTCCGGGGACTGACGGACGGTCAGCTTGTCCGTCACGTCGGCCGCCCGGACGGTCCACCACGTCTCGTTGACGTCGGCGGCGGTCGTCACCAGCCGGGGGCGCCCCTCGGTCCACACGTAGGTGGTGGACAGGTAGAGGGCGAATCCGCCGATCTCGCGCGGGGTCTCGGTCTCCAGCTCTGCGTACATCGTTGCTCCCGTGTTGAAGGTTCGGGTTGTCGGGGAGGACTGCCATCCCCTCCCGACATCACTAATCATGCCTTATTTTGGGGCGGAAGTCCAGCCCTGAAGACCCTCCAAACGAGTGATCTACATCACACGTTTTCGCAGGTCAGGGGCGTTTTCCACCCCCTCCGGGCGAGCCTTGCCCGGCGGCCCGCCACGGCTCCACCCGGCGGGCGGGGGCTCCCCTCGGTCGGTCGGGCAGCTCCGCCCGACCGCCGGTTCTGTGGGGGGTGCCAGGCTCGCGAAGCGACCGCGAAGCGGCTCGGCCTGGCACCCCCCACAGGTTCGGTGGTAGCCCGAAGGGTGACCGGTCGGCCGAGGGGAGCCCCCGCCCGCCCTCACCCCAGCTACCACCGGACCTCAACTCGCCATGCACCCCCGGCCCCTTGGGAGTAAGGGCCCTCGCCGGAGGCGGTCCTTTCCCCTCACCACCTGGTGGTGACCGACGGCGGCACTGATCGGCGCGGACGGTCTCGGCGGTCCGCGTCAGCGGACCCGAACGGGAACAGCCGCCCCGCCAGGGGCGCCCGTTCGGCCCGACGAAGGAGGGCACCGGTCCGCGCCAGCGGACCCCGGCCGCCCCGCGGCCGCCGGCCCCGAAGGGGCCAAACAAGAGGTGCCGCGCCGCCAGGCGCGTCCACGGCCCGGTGCCGACGGCACCGGCCGACGAAGGAGGCCGGGGCCGGCGAGCACGCACCGGGCCAC
>NZ_JAWCTQ010000092.1:0-2299 GCF_032423885.1 Streptomyces tamarix
TCCACGCCGCATCCGGCGATCTTGATCGGGCTGAGCATGGCGGCGCCGGCGTCGCCCATCTCCTTGATCGCCTTCCGCAACGGCGCGATCCCGAGGTCGCGCAGGGCGGTGACGACGATGGACGGGGTGATCGGCGCCCCGGCGTCGCTTCCGCGCTGCTGGGCGGGAAGGGCCCACTGCGGGGCGGCCTGCTGATGGCGGCCGACCGCCCACAGCCCGCACAGGGCCAGCCACGGGCCGACGGCGAGGGCCGGTCCCCACACCACGGTGGCGATGACGACGACCAGCCGGCACAGCTCCACCAGCGCCATCAGCGGCGTGAGCACGTCGCCCGGCTCCTTGGTCGCCACCGCGAGCGCGACACCGAGCAGGAGCAGGGCGCCGAGGGTGCCGCCGGCGGCGTAGGCGGCGTTCTTCACCACCCGCTCCGGCGAGGTCAAAAGGTCCATGCGCCGCTGGTGACGCGCCGCCCGGTACTGCCGCCCCCGCTCCTCCCACTCCGCGGCCACCTCCAGGTTCCCGGCGGCCTCGGCCGCGCGGATCATCCGCTCATACCGTGCCGCCGTGCGGCCGTCCCACGCCCGACGCGCCACGATCCGCGTACCGCCAACCACGTAGGAACCGTGGCGCACCACGGCCCGCCCCGCGGCCCGCGTGCGTTCGTCGGCGGCGACGACCCGCACCCGGCGGACGGTCCGCCGCCAACTCGACGGACGCGGCGGCGCCCCGGCGGTCTGCGGCGACGCCTTCGGAACGGCGAGGGTGGTGGGGGTCTCGTCGGGGTCGGGGGGCGGGTCCTTGAAGAGGTGTACGACGTTGTCCGTCATGCTGGTGTTCTCCTGTCTGCACAGGCGGATAAGGGGGCCCGGGGCGGCCGACGAACCTTGGCCGGGAGCCGACCGCCCCGGGGCGAACTCACTGCTGGTCGATCGAGGCGCCGAGGATGCGCATGGTGATCAGTTGGCGCGTCGTCTTGTCGTCGCCGCGGTCGACCAGGGCGTTGGCGGGGCCGTCGTCGCCGGCGTTCAGCGCGCGGGCGGCGTGGTCCAGCTCCGCGCCGGTGATCAGCACATCAGCGGGGGTGTCGGTCTTCTGCTTGCGGGAGAACAGGCCCATCACGGGGTCCCTTCGGTGGTGAGCGGTCAGTGGGTGCGGCGGGCGCGGTCGTAGTCGGCGGCGGTGCAGCCCGCGGCCTCGGCGGCGCGGGCCGCGCGGTCGGCCACGCGGGCGGCCAGCCGGGCGGCGCCCGAGTTGATGCCGTGCTTCTCGGCGGCGCGGACCATGTCCCGTCCGGCCTGCACGGCGACGATCGCCAGCTCGTGCTTGCTGGTCATGCGCTTCCCCTTGTGTGGTGGCGGGGCCGGGCCTGTCCCGGCTCCCTCCCGCCGCCCGGCCGGGTGGCTGGGCGGCGAGGGACAGCCGTCAGGCGGGCCGCAGCTCGTGGGTGTGACACAGCACGGGGGCGATGAGCCAACTGATTCCGTTGACGGTCCACCGGCCGCCGGTCAGCGGGCCGGGCGGGACCTCGTCCACGATCCGGCCTGTGCGTCCGGCCGCACGGGGGTCGTCCTCACACGAGACGATCAGCACCTTGTCGCCAGCCTGGAAGGACATGTCAGCCCCTCCTCTTGCCGTGGTGGCCGCCGGTGTTCTTGACGACGGTGACGACGCCCCAGGCGCACACGGCGGCGATCAGGGCGAGCAGGGCGAGGTTGGCGGCGATGGCGGTGAGCACGCCGACCAGGAGCGGGCCGAAGTAGACGCCGGCCGCGACCGCCCCGGCTCCGGCCCCGGCTCCGAGTGTGAGGCGCTGCACGGTGCGGTCGGGCGGGGCGTGGTGGATGTGCTGCACCACCGGCACCGGCGCCGCGGCGGGCGCCGGGGGGTTGGCGGTGGGGAGGTAGGCGTGGGTGCCGTCCGGGAGAAGCACCACCCGGGCGGGTTCAGGCAGAGATTCCACGAGGATCCTCCGAGGGGTAGGCGCAGGGCACGCACATGCCGAGTGACCGGGGGATGCAGTAGCCGGCATCCCGCCGGCAGGACGGGCAGGTCCGCCGCGCGGCCATGGCCCGGTCGAGGGCGGCGGCGCGGCCGGGCGTCATCGGCCGGACGGGCCGAGCCAGGTCGATCCGGTAGAGGTAGGCGACCAGCGGCCCGCGTCGCCGCCGGGGCCGTTCGAGCTGGGCGGCCACCGGCTGGCCGCCGGGGCGCAGCCCTTGGGCGCGGAGTTGGCGGCGGGTGGCCAGTCCGTCGGGGGCCAGGCGCCATCGGTAGACGGGCAGGGTGCTCACGCGGCGGC
>NZ_JAWCTQ010000093.1:0-2004 GCF_032423885.1 Streptomyces tamarix
CCCCGTTATGTTTTTCGCGGTCCTGCAAGAGGGCCGCTGGCCTCCGGGCCCGGCATGGCTGTTGCCCCCTGTCGATCGGATGACCTGGGGGGTGGTGTCACCGGGCCCGGGAGGTGCCGTCGGAGACGCTGATGAGAGGTCCGGCCACCACCCGGTCCGGTGCAATGCCGGACAGTCCGCGGGCGGCAGGTCTGCATAACGTGGATGCGCGCGTACGACACCACCGCCAAGGCCGGCACGTTCAACTTCCCTGGAAGGGTGCGATGTTCGACACCGAAGACGTGGGCGTGTTCCTCGGCCTGGACGTCGGCAAGACCGCTCATCACGGCCATGGGCTCACCCTGGCCGGGAAGAAGGTCTTCGACAAGCAGCTGCCCAACAGCGAGCCGAAACTGCGCGCGGTCTTCGACAAGCTGACCGCCAAGTTCGGCACCGTCCTGGTGATCGTGGACCAGCCCGCCTCCATCGGAGCCCTTCCGCTCACCGTGGCCCGGGACTCGGGCTGCAAGGTCGCCTACCTGCCCGGCCTGGCGATGCGCCGGATCGCCGATCTCTATCCGGGCGAGGCGAAGACCGACGCGAAGGACGCCGCGGTGATCGCGGACGCCGCCCGCACCATGCCGCACACCCTGCGCTCGCTGGAACTCACCGACGAGATCACCGCCGAGCTGACCGTGCTGGTCGGCTTCGACCAGGACCTCGCGGCCGAGGCCACCCGCACCTCCAACCGGATACGCGGCCTGCTCACCCAGTTCCACCCCTCGCTGGAGCGCGTCCTCGGGCCGCGTCTGGACCACCCCGCCGTCACCTGGCTGCTGGAACGCTACGGCTCCCCGGCTGCCCTGCGGAAAGCCGGCCGCCGCAGACTCGTCGAGGTGATCCGGCCCAAGGCCCCACGCATGGCCGCCCGGCTCATCGACGACGTTTTCGCCGCCCTGGATGAACAGACCGTGGTGGTCCCCGGGACCGGCACCCTCGACACCGTGGTCCCGTCCCTGGCCCGCTCTCTCTCCGCAGTCCACGAACAGCGCCGGGCCCTGGAAGCCCAGATCAAGGCCCTGCTGGAGGACCACCCTCTTTCCAAGGTCCTGACCTCGATGCCGGGGGTCGCGGTCAGGACCGCCGCAGTCCTGCTGGTCACCGTCGGCGACGGCACCAGCTTCCCCACCGCCGCCCACCTGGCCTCCTACGCCGGCCTCGCTCCGACCACCAGATCGTCGGGGACCTCGATCCACGGCGAACACGCGCCCCGAGGCGGAAACCGGCAGCTCAAACGAGCCATGTTCCTCTCCGCCTTCGCCGCCCTGCACGACCCGGCCTCCCGCACCTACTACGGCAAATGCCGGGCCCGGGGGAAGACCCACACCCAAGCCCTCCTCCGCCTCGCACGCCACCGCATCAGCGTCCTGTTCGCCATGCTCCGCGACGGCACCTTCTACGAACCCCGCCTCCCCCAAGCGACGGCTGCATGAACCAGCCCACAGGGAGGTCGGTTCAGATCAACACCTTGCGTCGTCTGTCCACGCAGAGATGTCTGCGGCACCCCGACGGACAGCTTCTTCCTGGTCCCGGGAGAGCTTCCCGCAGGCCGCTGCGACGTCCGGCACACCGTCCGGTCCCACGAGCGCGTCATGCACCCCGGTCTGCAGCCAGTTAGCCTGATTGTCGTCAGCCTCGGCCACCGCGAGAGCGATGAGCCTTACGGCGGCCACTGTCCCGACCCGGGCCAGGGCCTCTGCCGTCTGTCGAGTCACCGCCGTGTCCTCGACGTCCAGCAGCAGCCCCACCAGCGCTTCCGCAGCCTCAGGAACATCAGCGAACAAAGCAAGGTCACGCCCGGCACGAACACGTTGCGTCCATGAAGGAGACGACGCGTCAGCCAAGGCCGCCTCCAACCCACTCGTCATCTCTGGCACGACCACACAGTCTCATGCCCCAAGAAGAAGATCGAACCTCGGGCCGAAGCTGCCCACACGCTTGACGAGGAACATAGAGGCACCCCCC
>NZ_JAWCTQ010000094.1:0-1702 GCF_032423885.1 Streptomyces tamarix
GACACCGCCGCCCCGCCAGGGGCGTCCGTTCGGCCCGACGAAGGAGGGCCTGGTCCGCGCCAGCGGACCCCGGCCGCCGCGCGGCCGCCGGCCCCGAAGGGGACGAAGAAGAGGTGCCGCGCCGCCAGGCGCGTCCGCTACCGCCGCCGTACGGTCCCCGGCTCGGACCGGGGACCGTACGGCGCGGTTCAGCTCCGGCGGCGGCGGTCCAGCATCTTCAGGACCACGCCCAGCGTGCCGACCACGACGAGTGCGGGGATGAGGTGCTGAATCAGCCACCACACGCCGTCAAGGCCGATCGCGCCCCCCACGAACAGGGCACCGATGCCGACGACGATGGCCAGTCCGTACCGGCTTCCGTCGTTCTGGCGGGCGTTGTGGTTGTTGTTCCGGGGCATTGCGTGGCTCCTCGTTGAAGGTTCGGGGGCCGGGAGGGACTGCCACCCCTCCCGGCGGGGGCTCGGCTAGCGGCGGACGGGTTCCAGGTTCTGGGGCATCCCGTGGTTGGCCACGAACTGCATGACGCCCTTGGGGGAGTGCATGACGACCGGGGGCTCACCCCGCTTGATCACGGCGATCCAGCCGAAGGAACGGCGCTCGGCGGCGTGCAGGTATCCGCGCTGCTGGAGTCCGAGCAGTGCCTTAGTGGCCTGCAAGTTCTCCTGCGCCTGCTCGGCGGTGGTGGGGGTGTTCCGCATCGCGTCTCCCTGTGTTGAAGGTTCGGGCCGATGCCGGGAGGGGCTGCCATCCCCTCCCGACATCCCTAATTCTGCCTTATCTTGGGGTGCGGGTCCAGCCTCTCGCGTCCCTCGTTCGGGTGACGTGGGTCACACGAGGTTGCGGGCCTGGAGCACTCCGACGAACTGGCGGGCGACGGTGGCGACCTGGGCGCGCGGGCGGCGGACGGCCTGGAGCCTCAACAGGCGCTGTCCGCCGCGCTGGATGACGTACGGCTCGCCAACCGCCGGGATCGCAAGGGCAATGAGCCCTTCCGCCGTGTCGACGCGCACAACGGGCCCGTTGGTGACCGGGTCGATGCCATGCCCGACGATGACGGCCGGAACGCCGTGCTCCTTGGTCAGCTCCTCGCTGATCGCGCGGGCCTCGATGATGGCGGACGCCGTGGCGGCGTCGATGTCGGCGGGCTTCGCGGCGGGCCACTCGGGGGCGACGGTCTCGGGCTTGACGGGCTGAGTGCTCATGCTGTGCGTCCTTGCGGTGTTGAAGGTTCGGGGCTCGTCCGGGGCGGGCTGCCATCCCGCCCCGGACGGTGGGGCTCGTGCGGTTGCTTACTCGGTGTCGAGCGCCCGGCGGTGCAGCTCGGCGTACGCGAGCGACTGACGCGCCCGGCTGAGGCGCTTCCGCCGGTCGTCCGGGGCGTACGCGTCCAGCTCGCCCCGCGCGATGGCGTCGACCATCCACACCGGGAGGGTGCCGAACGCGATACGCGCGGCCTCGTGCAGCTCGGCGAGCGTCGCGACCTGGGTGATCTCCTCCGGGGTCGGAAGGGGGTTCTCCCGCAGGCACGGGCCGGTAAGACCGGTCTCCATGTGGCACGTCATGCAGACGCGGGCGACGTTGAACAGGTCGTGAACGATCACGCCGTCCACCCAGACGGCGTCGTAGGCGTCCACGATCCAGTGCTGCGCGGTGCCGGTCTCGGTGTTCACGTGGTCTCCCTGGTGTTGAAGGTTCGGGGTTC
>NZ_JAWCTQ010000095.1:0-1596 GCF_032423885.1 Streptomyces tamarix
AGGCCCGAACCTTCAACACCAGGGAGACGACATGACCACCAGCACCCTCTACCGCACCGGCGGAGTCGTCTCCTTCCACCGCAACGGCCCCCGGGTCGCGGAGGGCCGCGACGTCCCCCTGACCGTCGTCCCGATGCACACCGCTGAACTCCGGCACTACGACTGGTTGGTGGACGCTCTCCAGGAGGACGGTTACCACGGCAACATCGTGGCCGCCAACGTCTACTTCGCCGACACGGACGCCTTTCTCGGAGCCTTCTTCAGCGACGGCCGCCGGACGCACACCGAGTGGTGGGACGACGTCGTTCTGCACGACCTGGAGTTCGTCGCCGAGGTCCGCACCCCGCAAATCGCCCTGAACTACATGGTCGACCGGTGGAACTGGATGCACGGTCGCGTGCTGCCCGTCCGCGAGCCCTGGGAGGACGACGAAGCGCTGGCCAGCCGCCGCAGGGCAGTCCTGAAGGCTCACACCGTGGCGGGCAGCCCCTCCCCGTCCGCCAAGACGCTGGCGGAAGCCATCGCCGCCCAGGAGGCCGCCGCAGCGGAAAAGGCCCGCGCCGAGGCCGCGAAGCGCGCCGCGTACGAAGCGGCGACCCGCAGCAGCGCGTTCGGATTCGACGTCACGCTGGCCGATCCGTACCGGGTCATCGACCTGGCCAAGGCCGGACGGCCGGGCCGCTGCGACCACCCCCGCTGCACTCAGCCCGCCCCCGTCGCGATCGAGGCGGACCCGTGGATCAAGCGGGACCCCGCCGACCGCCGCCCCGCCCGACGTCGGGCGTGCGCGTTCCACTTCCTGAACGCCATCGACACGGTGTTCGGGTCCTGACACCACCCCGCCCGCCGGGCCCGCCAAGGCGGGCCCCCGCACCTTCGACAGAGGAGACCATGATGAGGACCGCAGCGGACGAGACCGAGGTATACCGGCTGATCCCGCGCCTGAAGACGATCACGGTGAAGGGTGCCGACGTGCAGCCCGGTGATCACCTGTACCAGTACAAGCACCAGGCCGGTGTCCGTGTCGGTGCCATGTGGTGCGGCCGTGTGCCGGGTGGCACGGCATGGGACCGCTACCGGGTGAACTTCCGGCAGGCCGATTTCCCGTGGAGCTACGGCAGCATCAGCCCCCTGGTGGAGTACCCCGTCCAGCGGTCCGGGGTCTACGTCGAGGGGTGGAGCCCCGAGGACTGCGACAAGCGCCGCAACGAACTGTTCGAGGAGCTGCGGCGGGTCGAGCTCGACGGCGAGGACGCCGAGCTGCGGCCGATCTTCGACCCGGACCGCCGGACCTACTCCGTCCAGCTCTGGAAGGCGGGAGAGTTCGCCGCGACCCACGGCACCACCGACAACTTCCGGTATTCGGAAGAGCCGCTGGAGGCCATCGACGCCTTCCTGAGCGAACAGGGCATCACCCGCGCGATCACGGACGACGAGGCGTTCCGCGTGCGCGCCGGTCTCAAGTACGCCAGGGGCGGCATGGAGTGGGCCGCCTTCACCGGCTGACCGCCACGGCGACGCCCCGCCCCGCCCGAGCCGGCCGGGGCGGGCCGTCGTCGCGGCGGTAGCGGACACGCCTGGCGGCGTGGCGGTGTT
>NZ_JAWCTQ010000096.1:0-1490 GCF_032423885.1 Streptomyces tamarix
CCCCCGTTATGTTTTTCGCGGTCCTGCAAGAGGGCCGCTGGCCTCCGGGCCCGGCATGGCTGTTGCCCCCTGTCGATCGGATGACCTGGGGGGTGGTGTCACCGGGCCCGAGGGGTGCCGTCACAGACGCTGATCAGAGGTCCGATCGCTGCCCGGCCGGGCGCAATGCCCGGCCGCTCGTGGGCAGCAGGTCTGCATAACGTGGCTGCGCGAGAACGGCTCCCGACCATGGGGCCGGCACGCATCGACACTGTGGGGGCACGGTGATCAGCATCGACGGGGTGGGCGTCTTCCTGGGCTTGGACGTCGGCAAGCAGACCCATCACGGCCACGGTCTGAGCCCGGCCGGGAAGACGGTCTTCGACAAGCCGCTGCCCAACAGCGAACCGAAGCTGCGGGCGGTCTTCGACAAACTGAAGGCCAAGTTCGGCACCGTCCTGGTGATCGTGGACCAGCCCGCCTCCATCGGCGCCCTGCCGCTGACCGTCGCCCGCGACACGGGCTGCCAGGTCGCCTACCTGCCCGGCCTGGCCATGCGGCGGATCGCCGACCTCTACCCCGGCGAGGCCAAGACCGACGCCCGCGACGCGGCCGTCATCGCGGACGCCGCCCGCACCATGCCCCACACCCTGCGCACCCTCAACCTGACCGACGAGGTCACCGCGGAGCTGACCATGCTGGTCGGCTTCGACCAGGACCTCGCCGGTGAGGCCAACCGAACCTCCAACCGCATCCGCGGCCTGCTCACCCAGTTCCACCCCAGCCTCGAACGCGTCTTCGGCCCCCGCCTGGACCACCCGGCCATCACCTGGCTCCTCGAGCGCTACGGATCCCCACAGACACTCCGCAAGGCAGGCCGCCGCAGGCTCGTCGAGGTCGTCCGCCCGAGGGCACCGCGCATGGCCGAGCGGCTGGTCGACGACATCTTCACCGCGCTCGACGAGCAGACCGTCACCGTCCCGGGCACCGGCACCCTGGACGTGATCGTCCCGTCGCTGGCGAAGTCGCTGGCCGCCGTCCATGAACAACGCCGGGCCCTGGAGACCAGGATCGAGGCACTGCTGGAGGCCCACCCTCTTTCCCAGGTCCTGACCTCGATGCCCGGCGTCGGAGTCAGGACCGCCGCAGTCCTCCTGGCCACCGTCGGCGACGGCAGCTCGTTCCCGAGCGCCGCCCACCTGGCCTCCTACGCCGGCCTCGCCCCGGCGACCCGGCAGTCGGGGACCTCGATCCATGGCGAGCACGCGCCCAGAGGCGGGAACCGGCAGCTCAAACGCGCGATGTTCCTCTCCGCCTTCGCCGCCCTGCACGACCCCGCCTCCCGGACCTACTACGACCGCTGCCGAGCCCGCGGCAAAACCCACACCCAAGCCCTCCTCCGCCTCGCCCGCCACCGCATCAGCGTCCTGTTCGCCATGCTCCGCGACGGAACCCTCTACGAACCCAGAACCCCACGCCTTGCTTGACGAAGGACATAGAGGCACCCCCCC
>NZ_JAWCTQ010000097.1:0-1486 GCF_032423885.1 Streptomyces tamarix
GTGTACGCGGTCGAGCCGGACGGGGTGTTCTTCTCCAACGGTCCCGGTGATCCCGCCACCGCCGACCACCCGGTGGCGCTGATGCGTGCGGTGCTGGAGCGCAGGACGCCGCTGTTCGGCATCTGCTTCGGCAACCAGATCCTGGGCCGCGCGCTGGGCTTTGGCACCTACAAGCTCAAGTACGGCCACCGCGGCATCAACCAGCCGGTCATGGACCGGACCACCGGCAAGGTGGAGGTGACCGCGCACAACCACGGCTTCGCCGTCGACGCGCCGCTGGACGGCCCGGTGGACACGCCGTTCGGCCGGGCCGAGGTCTCCCACGTCTGTCTGAACGACCAGGTGGTGGAGGGGCTGCGGCTGCTGGACCGGCCGGTGTTCTCCGTGCAGTACCACCCGGAGGCGGCCGCGGGTCCGCATGACGCCGCATACCTGTTCGATCGTTTTGTGGAGCTGATGGAGGCCGAGCGTGCCTAAGCGCACCGATATTCAGTCCGTCCTGGTCATCGGCTCCGGTCCGATCGTCATCGGGCAGGCCGCCGAGTTCGACTATTCGGGTACTCAGGCGTGCCGGGTCCTGAAGGCCGAGGGCCTGCGCGTCATCCTGGTGAACTCCAACCCGGCGACGATCATGACTGACCCGGAGATCGCCGACGCCACCTACGTCGAGCCGATCACCCCCGAGTTCGTGGAGAAGATCATCACCAAGGAGCGTCCCGATGCGCTCCTGCCGACGCTGGGCGGTCAGACGGCCCTGAACACGGCGATCTCCCTGCACGAGAACGGTGTCCTCGAGAAGTACGGCGTCGAGCTGATCGGCGCCAAGGTGGAGGCCATCCACAAGGGCGAGGACCGCGAGCAGTTCAAGGAGGTCGTGGAGGAGGTCCGCAAGAAGATCGGGCACGGCGAGTCCGCCCGTTCGGTGATCTGCCACTCCATGGACGACGTCCTCAAGGGCGTGGAGACGCTGGGTGGCTATCCCGTCGTGGTCCGCCCGTCCTTCACCATGGGTGGTGCGGGTTCTGGTTTCGCGCACGACGAGGAGGAGTTGCGCCGTATCGCCGGCCAGGGCCTCACGCTCTCCCCGACCACCGAGGTGCTCCTGGAGGAGTCCATCCTGGGCTGGAAGGAGTACGAGCTGGAGCTGATGCGCGACAAGCACGACAACGTCGTGGTCGTCTGCTCCATCGAGAACTTCGACCCCATGGGCGTGCACACGGGTGATTCGATCACCGTGGCGCCGGCGATGACGCTCACGGACCGCGAGTATCAGATCCTGCGTGATGTGGGGATCGCGGTCATCCGTGAGGTGGGGGTCGACACGGGTGGCTGCAACATCCAGTTCGCGGTGAATCCCGAGGACGGTCGGGTCATCGTCATCGAGATGAATCCGCGGGTGTCGCGTTCTTCCGCTTTGGCGTCGAAGGCGACGGGTTTCCCGATCGCCAAGATCGCTGCGAAGCTCGCCGTCGGCTACACGCTGGAT
>NZ_JAWCTQ010000098.1:0-1486 GCF_032423885.1 Streptomyces tamarix
CTGTACGCGGTCGAGCCGGACGGGGTGTTCTTCTCCAACGGTCCCGGTGACCCCGCCACCGCCGACCACCCGGTGGCGCTGATGCGTGCGGTGCTGGAGCGCAGGACGCCGCTGTTCGGCATCTGCTTCGGCAACCAGATCCTGGGCCGCGCGCTGGGTTTTGGCACCTACAAGCTCAAGTACGGCCACCGCGGCATCAACCAGCCCGTGCAGGACCGCACCACCGGCAAGGTGGAGGTGACCGCGCACAACCACGGCTTCGCCGTCGACGCCCCGCTCGACAAGGTGTCCGACACCCCCTACGGCCGCGCCGAGGTCTCCCACGTCTGCCTGAACGACAACGTGGTGGAGGGCCTCCAGCTGCTCGACCAGCCGGCCTTCAGCGTCCAGTACCACCCCGAGGCGGCCGCGGGCCCCCACGACGCCGCATACCTGTTCGACCGCTTCGTTTCCCTGATGGAGGCCGAGCGTGCCTAAGCGCACCGACATTCAGTCCGTCCTGGTCATCGGCTCCGGTCCGATCGTCATCGGGCAGGCCGCCGAGTTCGACTATTCGGGCACCCAGGCGTGCCGGGTCCTCAAGGCCGAGGGCCTGCGCGTCATCCTCGTCAACTCCAACCCGGCGACGATCATGACCGACCCGGAGATCGCCGACGCCACCTACGTCGAGCCGATCACCCCCGAGTTCGTCGAGAAGATCATCGCCAAGGAGCGACCCGACGCGCTCCTGCCCACCCTGGGCGGCCAGACGGCCCTGAACACCGCGATCTCCCTGCACGAGAACGGTGTCCTCGAGAAGTACGGCGTCGAGCTGATCGGCGCCAACGTCGAGGCCATCCACAAGGGCGAGGACCGCGAGCAGTTCAAGGAGGTCGTGGAGGAGGTCCGCAAGAAGATCGGACACGGCGAGTCCGCCCGCTCGGTCATCTGCCACACCATGGACGAGGTGCTCGCCGGTGTCGAGCACCTCGGCGGCTACCCGGTCGTCGTCCGCCCCTCCTTCACCATGGGCGGCGCCGGCTCCGGCTTCGCGCACGACGAGGAGGAGCTGCGCCGCATCGCCGGCCAGGGCCTCACGCTCTCGCCGACCACCGAGGTGCTCCTGGAGGAGTCCATCCTCGGCTGGAAGGAGTACGAGCTGGAGCTGATGCGCGACAAGCACGACAACGTCGTGGTCGTCTGCTCCATCGAGAACTTCGACCCCATGGGCGTGCACACCGGTGACTCCATCACCGTCGCCCCCGCGATAACCCTCACCGACCGCGAGTACCAGGTGCTGCGCGACATCGGCATCGCCGTCATCCGCGAGGTCGGCGTCGACACCGGCGGCTGCAACATCCAGTTCGCGGTCAACCCCGCCGACGGCCGGGTCATCGTCATCGAGATGAACCCGCGCGTGTCCCGCTCCTCGGCGCTCGCCTCCAAGGCGACGGGTTTCCCGATCGCCAAGATCGCTGCGAAGCTCGCCGTCGGCTACACGCTGGAC
>NZ_JAWCTQ010000099.1:0-1193 GCF_032423885.1 Streptomyces tamarix
AGCTGGGTGTGGCCGCAGAGACCAGCGAGAAGCGACTGTTTACTAAAAACACAGGTCCGTGCGAAGCCGTAAGGCGATGTATACGGACTGACGCCTGCCCGGTGCTGGAACGTTAAGGGGACCGGTTAGTTCCATTTCGGTGGGGCGAAGCTGAGAACTTAAGCGCCAGTAAACGGCGGTGGTAACTATAACCATCCTAAGGTAGCGAAATTCCTTGTCGGGTAAGTTCCGACCTGCACGAATGGCGTAACGACTTCTCGACTGTCTCAACCATAGGCCCGGTGAAATTGCACTACGAGTAAAGATGCTCGTTTCGCGCAGCAGGACGGAAAGACCCCGGGACCTTTACTACAGTTTGATATTGGTGTTCGGTTCGGCTTGTGTAGGATAGGTGGGAGACTGTGAAGTCCCAACGCCAGTTGGGGTGGAGTCGTCGTTGAAATACCACTCTGGTCGTGCTGGATGTCTAACCTGGGTCCGTGATCCGGATCAGGGACAGTGTCTGATGGGTAGTTTAACTGGGGCGGTTGCCTCCTAAAGGGTAACGGAGGCGCCCAAAGGTTCCCTCAGCCTGGTTGGCAATCAGGTGTTGAGTGTAAGTGCACAAGGGAGCTTGACTGTGAGACCGACGGGTCGAGCAGGGACGAAAGTCGGGACTAGTGATCCGGCGGTGGCTTGTGGAAGCGCCGTCGCTCAACGGATAAAAGGTACCCCGGGGATAACAGGCTGATCTTCCCCAAGAGTCCATATCGACGGGATGGTTTGGCACCTCGATGTCGGCTCGTCGCATCCTGGGGCTGGAGTCGGTCCCAAGGGTTGGGCTGTTCGCCCATTAAAGCGGTACGCGAGCTGGGTTTAGAACGTCGTGAGACAGTTCGGTCCCTATCCGCTGTGCGCGTAGGAATATTGAGAAGGGCTGTCCCTAGTACGAGAGGACCGGGACGGACGAACCTCTGGTGTGCCAGTTGTTCTGCCAAGGGCATGGCTGGTTGGCTACGTTCGGGAGGGATAACCGCTGAAAGCATCTAAGCGGGAAGCCTGCTTCGAGATGAGTATTCCCACCTCCTTGAGAGGGTAAGGCTCCCAGTAGACGACTGGGTTGATAGGCCGGATATGGAAGCCCAGTGATGGGTGGAGTTGACCGGTACTAATAGGCCGAGGGCTTGTCCTCAGTTGCTCGCGTCCACTGTGTT